>CAKZMA010000861.1 GCA_937127375.1 uncultured Coleofasciculus sp.
CTTGAACGTCTCAAAGCTGGTGAGTGTCACCTCAAAGGGTTGCCATTGGGCAAGTGCAAGTGCGATAGCGTGCGCCGCTTCCTCAAAATACTCCTCTGGCACAAAGCCATACAGCAAATTGATGTGCGGCATCCAACGGTCGAATCTGCGATCGTAACGGCGGCGAATTGCTTGAATCGCAGGTAAGACTTCAGCCGAGGGAATCACCACAACTGCACTCCGATAGACGGGCGGCACTGTCTGCAACGCTGCTGTTGTGGGCGTTGAGTAGTCCAAAACAGCACGGATACCGAAATGGTCGGAGGGGTAAAGGGTTCCTTGGGTATCCGGTATGGGTTCGCAGGCGAACAACTCCATCGAACGAGGCATCCAGCACCCATCCTCACTGCGCTGCAAGATGCGATCAAACCGCGCCGCCTCACCGTTCAAACTCATCAATGCGGCTAGCGGATTGCGTTCTGGGTCAAAGGTGTAGCCTGGATCATCAGGATGCAGCAGCGTCCAAACATCAACCAAACCGCTTTGGCTCAACTCCTCCTCTGGCTCATCCTCTCTACTGTTGAAATCTCCAACAATGAAACTCTCTCCTGGCAGCTTCTTGAGATACTCCAGCAATACAGAACGTTGATGCGCCCGGACTTCAAGGGCGTTGTGGGCGCGATTGCTGGTTAGATGCACGACGGCTAAATGTAGCGATCGCCCGTTAATCTGCCAGGTTCCCACCAGCACCCGCTTGTGCGCCGAGTACTGATGCTCGACTAGCGTAAACGGAAGTCGCGATAGAAGCAAAACACCATAAGGCTTTAGAGTTTGTCCTTCGGGTGATTCAGAAATGGTGTAAGAGTGTACCCAATCCTGTTTTAACAACACGTCTAGCAAGGGTGGCGTCGCTTCTTGTAGCGCGATGATATCCGCATCGCATCGGCGCAGATGTTCTACAATCACAGGCAGGCGCTGTGCTGTCTGGATACGTTCCTGCTCGTAGCGTTCTGCGCTTCGCAGCAGCGCTTCGCTATCGCACAGCACGTTAAAACTAGCAATGGTCAGCGTACCGATTGTCGCCTCTGTTGACGGTTGCTCAGTTGGTTGCCAACCTTGTGAACTGTACTGGTAGACAGGTCGTGCTTTGAATAGTCGGTCTTGGTTTTGTGCAGGGGATGTGGTTGTAGCCCAATGTATCTCCTCTTGTGGATGCGCTCTATAGGCAGCATCAGGCAATTGTCCGGCTGAGAACAGATCCAAGTGTTGGTCGCGATCCCAAACGATTTCCTCTCCGCAGCGGATATAACGGATACGATGCAATGGGATGTCTCCATCCGTTGACCAAGAGGCAAAGGGTTTTTCACGAATACCCTCTTCAGACCTGCGCTCGATATAGCCGATCGCAAAGGCGCTGCGGTCTAGACGTGCATCCCAGAGAATGCGATCGTAGATCTCGCGAATCGTCGCCATTTTTTTCTTCTGGACTTTTTGCTCTGACATGGCTACGCCAAGGGGTGTGATGTATGCTGCCTTGTCCCTTTGGAAGCAACGGTGCTACGATTTGCCTAAGGCAAAGTCCGAGCGATCGCTAACGAAACAGTGAGGGATTAAGGTGTGTTACTAATATACTACAAGCTTCGGTTTTAGGGGTATGACAATGCTGGATAAGACTGATAACGAGGAATGTTTTGAGTAATTATGCCAAGAATTTTTAAATAGTGTAAAAAGAAGATAGGCTTGCTATGTTGTATCGAAACTATTTGCGATGCCAACTGTCCCCCATCGATTATTTGACGAAACCTATGCAGCTTTCCATATCAAGCCTTCAGAGCTAGACGGCTCTCTTAGCTCCGTTCGTCAACATTCTGTATGGCACAGTAAGGGGGATAGACTCTACGACCAGAAACGTTACCAGGAAAGTATTGCATGTTATGAACGTGCTTTAGTAAATAAGTCTGACGAATACCTTGCCTGGAACAAACTTGGCTTAGCACAAGCTGCACTTCAGCAGTATCAACAGGCAATATCGAGTTTTGACCTAGCGATAGAGATTAGCCCAGATATATATGTTGCTTGGTACAACAAGGGCAACATACTACGAGAGTTAGGGCATCATGAGGATGCTGTAGCAAACTATGACAAGGCTTTAGAGTGTCAGCCAAAACAGCATGAAGATTGGGTTTGGCATAATAGAGGGTTGAGCCTCTGGGATTTAGGTCGCCTTGAAGAATCTGCGAAGAGTTATGACCACGCTGTAAACACTAATCCCCAAAATTTTCAATCGTGGGCTAATCGAGCAAAGGTGCTATCTCAGCTAGGTCGTTATCAAGAGGCATTAGCCAGCTATGATCGGTCAATAGAAATTGAGGATGGCGAGTACCTAACTTGGGCTAATCGATCTGTAACCCTTGCTGAATTAGGCAATCCTGAAAAGGCACTTGAAAGTCTGGATAAGGCACTAGAGCTAAATCCTACAAATGATGAACTATGGAATGATCGAGGTGTGTTCTTTTATGAACTCGATCAATACGAGGAAGCACTAGAAAGTTTTGGGCAGTCTATATCTTTCAAGCCTGATGAAGATATCACCTGGTTCAACAAAGGCAATGCACTACTTAGACTAGGACGTTTTGACGAAGCAGTGAATAGTTATGATCAAGCTTTAGCCATTAACCCCAGTAATCATGCTATTTGGGACAATCGGGGATGTGCGCTTTCAGAACTTAATCGATTCAATGAAGCAATTGCTAGCTATGAACAAGCAATAAACCTCTGCCCAAACAGTTATAGTGCTTGGAATAATCGGGGTTCAGACCTCTATTCTCTAGGATATTACCAAGAGGCTCTTAATAGCTTCAATCAGGCTGTTGCATTGAAATCGAATGAAGCGTTGTATTGGACTAACCGGGGTAACGCGCTGCGGCAGTTGGGACAACTTGAAAATGCCCTCGCTAGTTACAATACAGCTTTATCAATTGACCCAACCTATTCTGAAGCTCAAGATCGGCGCAGTATTATCCTTAAGGATCTTGAGTATAAGAATAAAGTAACGCTCGGAACGCAGCTTAATAAACATGAACAAATTTCTGAAGAGAATAAGCGGTTAGCCTTTCACCAAGCTTTGTTAGCTTCTGGCTTAGTCAAACAGATTAAGCAACCTTCTCGTAATCCCCAATCTGAACGGCAACTCATTCAGGTACAAGGAAAACCAATCTCTGAGACGATTATTGAGGAACGCCGCTAGAAATGGGAATCTACTTCATAGACAGCAGTGCCCTAGTTAAGCGGTACATCAATGAAGTCGGTTCAACATGGATTTTGGGCCTGTTTGCACCTACATTGAATAATGAAATTTTTATTGCAGCGATTACTAGTGTTGAAATCGTTGCTGCAATTACAAGGGCGGAGCGTGGTAAGAGGATCAGTGCTAGCGATGCGCTTGCAGTGCGCAATCAGTTCAGAAATGATTTGCAGGTAGAGTATCAAGTTATAGAAATTACGGAAAGTATAATCATAGCTGGAATGGTATTAGCTGAGACTTATGGATTACGAGGCTACGATGCAATTCAACTAGCAGCGGGTTGTACAGTTAATACCCTTTGCATTTCCAGCGGCTTAGCTCCTATCGTTTTTGTATCGGCAGATAATGAACTAAATGTTGCAGCACCTAAGGAAGGTTTGATAGTTGAGAACCCTAATAAGCCTAATTAAGGGTTCCAGAATTTGGATAAAGTCGAGCTAATATAAGCGTCCCGCCGATTATTGTTTGGGGTTCTTTTTCTTTTGCTTGTATTGCTCCAAATGATCGGGGAAAAAATCATTCATATCGTAGAGTCTAAAAGGATTAGGGTCATCATCTAAGAGACTCCAGCCCTGATTGCTGGCTTTCCCATCAACATTGCAGGTAAACCATGAATTTTCCCACTTCATAGGCAATACTTCGATCCGCTTACCCCCCTCAACATACACGGTCGCATTAGTATCAGTTTTGATCGCGAGGCTAGCGATCTCGCTAAGAAATCGTGCAGGTGAAAAAATAGCTTGGTATCCAAAATGCTGACCAAAGATACACCCCAATTCATAAAGATCTAGATCTTGTTGTTCCTCTGTCCACCCATCGCACATGCAGCGATACCGATGATGCAGCAAATCTCGCTCGACAGCTAGCACACCAGAACGAACTAACTTTCCTACGCCATATTTTTCTTTCACAAGGGAAGACGGTTTCAAGCCCACGATTGCATGAGAATAGTCAATATACCGTGTATCTTGCACGTCAAGCCCCTGATATGGAGTGATATCAGCTTCCCAATCTAAATCCCAAGTACATGAAGTTTCCCCACCCCCACCGCCAAACAAATAACTTTCATCCTGAAAAAACACTCTTGCCATTTCATCAAGGGGTGGAACATAATCACCAATAGATTTTTGCCCCCATCGCTCCTCAAACTTGTTGGCGCGAATAACATTAAAGCGAATATCATCACGATAGTGTTTGAAATCCAATACAAGCAGCGTCAAGCACTCCTCAAATAGCGATCCGCTAGTCGCTATATGCATAAATTCAAAGTCAGTAAATCCCTTCCCCTTCAAAACAAAAGTATAGACAGGCTTCTCCCCACGCGAGATGTAATCCATGAAATAATCATCTTCATTGTCAATATGCGCGAGAATGGCGGCGATGCGGTTAAAGTTCCGGATAAGGAACGAGAATATTCCAGTTTCATGGCTTGCACTCCCTGTTTTGACTATCGTCATCCCATAGGGCGTTTGATAATTGGCTTGTCGGGGTTTGTCTGCCTCTAAAGCCAGTGCATATTCTACCAAGGCGGATGTCACCACCATCGAATCATTGATGAGTCCGGGGCGGTGTTTGCGAATTATCTCAATTGCCTTGGCAATCTCGTCATTCTGGACAACCTGTAAGCGAGGGCGTGAAAGTGCCATCATAGCAACTCCTTTTTCTATACTCATTTTGACCTATTATACTCAAAGTGAGTACAACTGCAAGAGGAGGATGAAGCCGATCTGCCACTTAGGTCACGTCGGGCGTACCCTTTGTCATTCCTTGTTTGTATGCTTGCGATCGAGCGCCGGACAACACCTCCACACTGGGATGAGCCTTGAGCCGTTGGGCTTAACGTCTCTGCTTCACGAATAGCTTTGCTGAACCGGAAGCACTCGGCAGTGATTGTGGTAAAATAGTAGCCATTTTTTTCTTCTGGACTCTTTGCTCTGACATGGCTACGCCAAGGGGTGTAATGTATGCTGCTTTGTACCTCTGGAAGTAACGGTTCTACGATTTGCCTGAGGCAAAGTCCGAGCGATCGCTAAGGAAACAATGAGGCGTTGAGACGTGCTACTAATATACTACAAGCTGCGGTTTTAGACAAAGTTATCTATTTGGCATTTGGTAACACTTTGGTTACTTTTCCCCCTAAAAGATAGGTCATGAAGGTTGATCGCCTGCATCACTCGCCACTGTTGCATCGGGTGTTGCCGATTCTAGCTCCGGTGGCAGATGATTGGTGATGAAGGAACTCCAGTGAGGTATCCCACCTGAGTCAAATTCCATCTGCAAAATTGACGCATTCGGTACTCGAAATCCTCGGGAAAATCCTAAAAGCCGACGCATGGCAACGGCATCAATTACCGTTGGGTTAGCCAAAATCTGCCACAGCATCGCTTTGATAAAGAATCCATGTGAAAAGACAACCACAAAACCGGATTGTTGTTGCAACCGGTTCAGAGCAGTTCGGACTCGTTCCATCAGTTGAATAAGCGACTCAGCGTTGGCTCCATCCACATATTCAGGGTCGCAGCGATCCCAGTAAGCTTTGCTCAGAGGTTTGCGAATTAAAGGTGTGGTTGGTTGGTCGAGCGGTAGGCTGAGATAGGTAAATTCCTGAATTTGCCAAACCTCAACGGGTGTATGTGGAAATTGTTCAATCAATGGTTGAGCAGTGAGTTGCGTTCTCAGATAAGGAGAAGTCACAATCAAGTCTGGAGACTGTTTAACCGCGGTTGGAATACATTTTGATTGTCGGTAGCCCAATTCACTCAAGCCATTATCATGCGGTCCGATGGTTGGCGACCCAGCATTAGAGCAACTTTCAGCATGACGAATAATCCAGATAGACACGGTTTGATATTCCCTCTTGTTATATTCAAAGCCAAGCTATCCGATTTTGTAGCATATTGTAGCATGAGCGATGAAGCTTGCAGAGTTAACTGGAGTTCATCTGGGAATGCAAATTGAACCATACGACCCTCGCCACCTGGATGCTATTATTCGTCTTTCGCTTCGGGCATGGACTCCGGTCTTTGATTCGATTCAGAACGTGATGAACGCTGATGTGTACCAGGCATTCTATCCCAATCATTGGCGTGTGAGTCAGCAAAAAGCTGTCGAGGATGTCTGTGCTGCGGAAGATACGAATGTATGGGTTGCTATCGATGCCGATTCTACTGTGGGCTTTGTAGCTGTGAAACTACACTCAGAGGACAGCATGGGTGAAATCTACATGGTTGCTGTCGATCCAGACTTTCAAGGTCACGGCATTGGTAGTGCTTTGATAGAATTTGCTCTGGCTTGGATGAAAGATGCTGGGATGTCTATTGCTATGGTTGAAACTGGAGGCGATCCTGGTCATGCCCCAGCCCGTCACACCTATGAAAAGGTAGGTTTCGAGCTATTACCAGTTGCCAGATACTTCAAGAAGCTGTGACGTCCTCCTACACCGATCCTATGGGTACGGTTGTAGGCTTCCTTTGTTGCCGCTTTATACCAAATCCGGGGAACGCTACCCCCGTTATTACCCAGTCCGCGCAGGCGGACTTTGTTTGTGTAGCAGCGATTTCAATCGCCTCCTCTTGCTTGTCAACGTCGCGCTAACCCAGCAAAGACGGCACTTGTTGCGAACATGATTAAGCTATAGATGGCGGCTGGAATAGCCATGCTTGGCGTGTTCAAAAGAGTTGGTGCGCTGGCAATGGTAATGGCTAAAGTACCGTTTTGAATACCGACTTCTACCGTAATGGCTTTGGCGCTGCGGATATCTAGCTTAGCCAAGGTGGCGAGTGCAAACCCCAGTAGCATTGTACTCATGTTTAAAGCGAGGGTAACCCAGCCCACTTTCAAGAAGAAGCTGGCAACATTAGCGCGTTCTGCTGCCAACAAACCCACGATAATTAGGGCTAAAAAGAATAGAGAGAGCCACTTGACCCACTTTTCCACATAAGCCGCAAAACGAGGAGCGTAGTGGTGAATTACCATGCCTAATATCACTGGAATCAGGGTAATGACAGCAATTTGAATGACCGTCGTCAAGAAGGGTAGCTCTAGGATAGTAGCCTCCCCCAGAAAACGCTGCATCGCTAGGTTAACGACCAAAGGAATCGTAAATACTGTAATCACGCTGCTAATTGCTGTCAGCGTAATGGATAGGGCAACGTTACCCTGTACTAAGTAGGTTACTAGGTTGGATGTGGGTCCGCCAGGGCAAGCCGCTAAAACCATTACGCCAACCGCCAATTCTGGAGAAAGCGGGAAAAGGCTAGCGAGTAAAAAGCCTACGGCGGGCAGCATGATAAGCTGAGCAATGAGTCCGAGAATTGCGGCTAATGGTTCAACCAGTACCCGCTTGAAATCATCAACTGTCAACCCTAATCCCATACCCAGCATAATGATAAATAGGGCTAAGGGAAGAAAAATTGCGGTTAAAACGTTTGATTCCATTGCTCCTGTACACACTACTTACGTTGACAGCGCCCTTAGATAAGCCAAACTTTTCCCTGTTTGCCAGGAGTGAGTTTTACTAGAATTATCACCTTATGTCCGTGCTACACACTCGCAACCCTGTAAACTTTTGTAACAACTAGCGGTATTTTTACAGAAAAACCTGTCTTCCCGTCTGAGAGATTAAACCAGCGCTTCAAGCAGTGGGTGATTGCTCAGGTTTAAGTCACGTCGCCGTTGAACAATACCCATGCACCCAATATGCGATCGCCCGATCTTGTCGGTCAGGTTGCGGGATGAAACCCAACACTCATCACTGCTTCTCCACCTCAAACAAGAGTGCGATCGCCCAATCGAGTCATGAGACTGGGATGAAACTGGCTAGGTGCAACTGTTTTGAGACCATAATAGGGGTAAGTACCTTCAAGTGCCGTTTGAGGTACTGTTGTCAATGTCGAAAACCTCAGAGGTTTGAACGTTACCGCTATGGAAATCCAACGGGTTATATTAAATAACATTGGGCTATTTGAAAACCTGGAAATTCCTTTAGCACCCACCGAGCAAAATCCCAGCAACATCACTGTCTTTGTGGGTAATAACGGCGCGGGTAAAACCTCTGTATTGAAAGCCTTAGCTATTTCCCTGAGTTGGTTTACTGCTCGTTTACGCACAGAAAAGGGTAGTGGTAATCCTATCCCTGAAGATGCCATACTTAACACCGCCAACGCCGCCAGTATTGAAATAGAAATTTGTGATGATTCTGGGGCATCAGATAATCCTAATCAAAACGAGATCCAGCATCACTTCAAGTGGACTTTAGCCAAAAATAGAACAGGACGTAAAGCCCGGTACACTAGCCATCTCAACGACTGCACTCGCTTAGCCAATCGTTACCGTGATGCCCTTACCCGTGATGACAAAACTAGCCTACCCATCATTGCGTTTTATCCTGTCGAGCGCGTCGTACTTGATATTCCCCTAAAAATTAGGACAAAGTATACCTTCTTGCAACTCGATGGTTACGATAACTCTTTAAGTCAGGGGGTTGACTTTCGCCGCTTTTTTGAGTGGTTTCGGGAACGAGAAGATACCGAAAATGAATCAGGAATGCCTGAAGATTTTCTCAACCAACTGAAACCATTATTGGAAACCAATCCAGACGCATGGCAACGGTTAAACGAACTCAATGCCTCAGCCAAAGATCGGCAATTAACCGCAGTTCGCACCGCCATTCGCCGATTTATGCCCCAGATGGACAACCTGAGAGTTCGTCGTAAACCCCGTCTCTACATGGCGATTGATAAAAACGGTGAAACCCTGAATGTAGCCCAACTTTCACAAGGCGAAAAATCTCTCATGGCTCTGGTTGGTGATATTGCTCGCCGTCTAGCCATGCTGAACCCTGCCCTGGAGAATCCTTTAGCAGGAGATGGTATCGTCTTGATTGATGAAGTTGATTTGCACCTGCATCCCTCTTGGCAACGCAGCCTGTGCGATCGCCTAATCGCAACGTTCCCCAATTGTCAGTTTGTGCTGACTACCCATTCACCTCTAGTGATCAGCGACTGTAAAAATGTTTTAGTTTACACCTTAACCAATGGTGAATGGCGACAATTGCCCTCTCAGTATGGGCAAGATGCTAATACTGTCTTATTAGATGTCATGGACACCAGCATCCGTAATCAGAAAATTAATGCTGAACTGAACGATCTGCTGGATGCCATACAAGATTCAAAGCTAACCGAGGCTCAACAACTACTTGCAAAATTAACTGAGGAACTACCCGCCAATCATCTCGAATTGATCAAAGCTCAACTACTGCTCCGTAAACAAGAATTGCGTCATGCGAACCATTAGTAAAGGGACTGAACCCTTCAGTTTGACAGTTTGGAAACGAACAAACCCTCACGGACGCTACAACCAGTTAACTGAAGACATTCGCCGCACTATTCGAGAACATGCCCTAGCAGAACAATTCTATCTTTGCGCCTATTGTTGTCAGCGAATCCAAGACATCAGTGCTTGCCATAATGAGCATATAGAAGCTCAAAACCTAAATCCTAGGCGCACACTTGACTTTTCAAATATTGTCGCCAGTTGTAATACCTCTAATCAATGCGGTGATGCTCATAAATCCCAACCCCTACCCCTAACTCCCCTGATGACAGAATGTGAAACAGAACTTCGCTTCAAAATTAGTGGTCGGGTAGAAGGGTTAAGCGAGCGGGCAACCGATACGATCCGAGTCTTAAACTTGGGAGATCATGAAAAAAATAACCGTGCCTTAATCGAAAAACGCAAGCAATTGTCTAATGCCTTATTATGGACAAATGGTATAGACCCCGATGAAGGCTTAGAGGATGAAGAACTGTTAGAGATGTTAATCAGTGACCTATCACAACCCCAACAGGGTCAGATGGAACCTTTTACTCCAGTGGTAATTAATATCTTGCGAAGTTGGCTTCAATCTTGAAAGCAACTCTTTAAATGGTTATGAATCAGCCTATACTTGGCAGTTACAGTTGATGTTTACCAAACGTTTTTTCAATACGCATTCACTCAAACTTCGGTACAACGGTATCAGGTCTTGATAATTGTGTATGATCCAGTTAATGAGGTGATAGTGCAATGGACAAGGTAGCTCAATATCGGGAGTACGTTCAAAGGTTACTAAGCCAGTACGCCAAGGATGATGTTTCGGATGATGAAGTCGAAGTGCAACTTATCTTTGACACGGAGCGGGATCATTACCAATGGATGAATGTGGGATGGCAACAGCTTCACCGAGTTTATCGTTGTATTGTCCATTTTGATATCAAAGACGGAAAAATTTGGCTTCAGCAGAATCTGACAGACCAGAATCCTGCTGAGGACTTGGTTGGAATGGGTGTTCCCAGAGAAGATATTGTGTTGGGTTTACAGCCTCCTTACAAACGGCAATATACAGAGTATGGTGCTGCTTGAATAATGCCCATGCACCCAATATGCGATCGCCCGATTTTTTAGGTCGGGTTGAAGGATGAAACCCGACAAGGATACTTGAATTTTGTCCATCTACTTAATACCAAGTTAAAGTCAAAGAGGTAATCTGTTATTGTGTCTTTTGAATCCTACAAAAATCTTGGAGAAGTTCTAAAAGAGTATGAGATTACTTCCTCAGAAACAAACTATATTATCGAAAGCAAAATTGATATTCGAGAATCATTTAGAGAAGATTTAGAATTTTGCCTGAAAGAATTAACCTTTGAGGAGTCAGAATATGCGATTTGTGAAACGATTATTTTTCCAGTCCTCAAAGAGCTTTATCGGCTTTATCGAGATAAGTTTACTTTGTGGAGCCACAAGTCACTAATTTATAATGAAAAATTATCCGGTGTACCTGACTATATCATAGCCAAGCGATCGCCTCTAGGAAAAGAAATATTTGAGCAGCCGTTTTTTGTCGCGGTTGAAGCTAAACGAGATGATTTTACTAAAGGATGGGGTCAATGTTTAGCTGAAATGGTGGCGATTCAGAAGATGAATGACCAATCTGAACAGCAGACGATATACGGAATCGTATCGAATGGTCAGCTTTGGCAGTTTGGCAAACTCCAAAACAATCGTTTTACCAAGAATTTTGCAGCCTATACAATATATAATCTCGAACAACTTTTTGCAGCACTGAATTATGTGTTTAGGCAATGCGAACTGGAATTAGAGGCAATAACATCTGGGTGTAGGGACAATTCATGAATTGCCTCAGAAAAGATTCTGGGTGAGCGATCGCGCGATCTTGTAGGTTGGGTTGAAGGATGAAACCCAACACTCATCACTGCTTCTCCACCTCAAACAAGAGTGCGATCGCCTAATCGCGTCATGGTGGGTTTCACGTTACCTACTGATTCACAAGCAAGGACGTGACAGGCTCAACCCAACTTACAGCGAGGGGCGATCGCATTCGTTCCAATACTCCGCCTTGGCATACTCCGCGAAGGCTCGCCTCCAGTAAGCGGCGAAACTGCATCGGAGCGGTGGTTGCGACATTAGGTTAATGCTGGATAAGATAGGGGGTGGTATCCAGTACATCTGACGTTGAATACATAGTTAGATAGACATGTACATAAGGAGAGGGCTATGGATAGAATACCAGTGACGTCATCAAATCTTGCATCGGTTGGATACGAACCAACTACTCAAACATTAGAGATTGAATTTCTTAATGGTAGTATCTACCAATACTCAGGTGTTCCGCCATCAGTCTATTCTGATTTAATGTCAGCTAGCTCACATGGTTCGTATCTACATCAGTACGTTAAGAAAGCAGGGTATTCTTATCGTCAAGTTGTGTAAAGTTCTCAGGCTTAAGGAACTATGTCGGTAAATTATCACCTAATGAATTTGGCAAGCACGCTCGTCTTATCTGAAGCAAAAAAGTCGAGTATTACCCTCAAGACCCGAAGAAATGGCGTAGTCGGTTGTCGTAGGAGTAGCTGAGCGCAGCAGAACAAACCGTTGGAGCCGACTGCCGTAAGGTTATCTGTAGGAATCAAAAGTTATCTGTGGCGGCTCAACTCAATCGTTAGACCGCTTGTATACGACATAAGCAACAGGTTATAATCAAATGACGGCTAATCATAGGAGATTCTAATTGGAACTTTTAGAGATTGCAGGTACGACCATTGCTGGGAGAGTAAAGTATGACGGCTAGATTCACAGTTTGAAATCTAATTTCGCGATCGCATCGTATCCTTCAACTTAATGCGATCGCCCGATTTTGTAGTTCGGGTTGAAGGATGAAACCCGACACTCATCACTGCTTCTCCACCTCAATCCTGGTGCGATCGCTCAATCGAGTCATGGTGGGTTTCACGTTACCTACTGATTCACAAGCAAGGATTTGACAGTACTCAACCCAACTTACAGCGAGGGGCGATCGTACTCGTTCCTGCTCCGCGAAGGCTCTGCCTCCAGCAAGCGGCGAAGCTGCATCGGAGCGATGGTTGCGACATTAGGTGAATGTTGGATAAGATATTGAGGGTGGTATCCAGCGAAAGTGAAGGATAACACCCAAGATCCCGGACTTAACCTGCAAAGTTTCTGTTTAATCCCTTAAAACTAGAGTGTTATCCAGCAGATCTGACGGATAATCCTAGAAGGTAAAGGTGTTATATTATCCAGCATATTTGACGTTGAATACATAGTTATGCGTCAAGTGAGCTTAGCGTAGGGATGGCTAAATGCTAAACAGTGTTAAAATTGAAAGATTTAAAAATATTACTGAGATCGAGATCCCTTTAGGAGGTATCAATCTTCTCATTGGATCAAACAATGCTGGGAAGAGTAGCGTTCAGCAAGCTATTCAATTCGCTGTCTCTGTTGCACAATCTACAAAGCAGCAAAATGCTCGATGGGAAGGAGATCGATGTCCTTCGTCACTATCAAGCCAAAATTTAATATATTCTCCTTTGCGAGATATCGAAGCACTAGCGCCACAAGGTCGTCTACAAACAAGCTTAGAACACGCAATAAAAGTCACCTTTGTTGAAGAAGATGAGAGTGCATATGTAACCATAAGAAAAGGTAAAAACAGGAATATTTCCACTTCTATCGAAGGTAAAGCTCTTGGAACTAAATTACAAAATATTGAATCACCTTTCTCAATTATTGTTCCAGGACTAGCTGGTATTCCAGCATTTGAAGAGTATCGTCCTCCTTCGGTAGTACGTAAAGCGGCTGCAAAAGGTGATTCCAATAGTGTTTTCAGAAACATACTGTTGCTCTTGTCAGAAGATATAAAAGCGTGGGAAAATTTTATTGAGAAGTTCAAATTTGTTTTTTCTGACTACGATATATCTATCACTTTTGACAAGAATACAGATGAGCATATAAATGCAAAAGTCATTTATAATGAATCTACCCTGCCAATAGATGCTTGTGGAACTGGGATTTTGCAGGCAATCCAACTACTATCCTATTATTATTTATATAAACCTCAATTGCTAATTCTTGACGAACCAGACTCTCATCTTCACCCCAATAACCAGAGACTAATTGCCTTATTACTCAAGCAGCTCCATAATGAAACTGGCTGCCAGATGTTGATCTCGACACACTCGCGTCATTTCTTTGAAGCAATAAAAGAAAGTGCAGAGATACGTTGGATAAACAACTCCAGCATTATCGAGCATTCAGATGATTCGGAGAGAAGCATCTTGATGGAAATTGGAGCTTTGGATAAAGGCGATCAATTAAGAAATGGCGAGGTTCCTTGTGTTCTTTTAACAGAAGATGAAGATACTAGATACATAAATGTTATTGCTGAATCTTCTGGATTTCGAGCAGAAGAATATGAAATATGGTCTTACAATGGTTGTTCTAACATAAGGATTGCACAAGCATTAAATTCATTTATAAATAAGTATGCCCCTGGAACATCTGTAGTAGTTCATCGCGACAGAGACTACTTAAGTGATGCAGATTTAAATCAATATAAAGAGCAACTTCAAAATGTAGGTATAAAAGTATTTATAACACAAGGCAATGACGCTGAATCTTATTTTATAAATGGAGATCATATTTCTGAGTTATATCCTCAAATTAATTTAGAAAGAGCTAACCAGTTAATCGATGACAGCTTAACCGCTAGAAAAGATGCGGTGATAAAAAAATACATCAACACTGTTCACAATAGAAAACTCCAAGAATCATATAAAGGAGGTGATAAGCCGGATGCAGGTGAAATAAGTCTGCAATGTACGCGGAATGTCGAGGCATCACCTAGAGATTATATGCACGGAAAAACTGTAGAAGGAACATTGAGGTCAAAAATTCAGGCAGAAATTGGAAGTAATATCGATTTGTGTAGAGTAACTCCTTATATTGCTGATAATACATTGAAGGTATTTGCATCGGAAATATGGTCTGATGATACATAACAAGATCCTTACAGGGGACGGACTCAAATCATGAGAGGTGATTTCTGTTTTATCTGCTGCCGCTCAAGCTAACCGTTAAATCGCTATGTATGCGACATAAGCTACAGGTTGTAATCAAATAAAAGCTAATCATTGGAGGTTTTAATTGGAACTTCTAAAGCTTGCAGGTACGACCAATGCTTGGAGAGTAAAGTGTGATTGCTATATTCAGAGTTTGAAATCTGATTTCGCGATCATACTTCTTCCCACGAAACAGTTAAACTCCTTTTCTCCAGTTGTGGAAAAATCAACCTGTATTTGTTGGATAACGTACCTTTCAACTCCATGAAGCGGATGAGTGACAAATAGGAGATATTGAGCATCTCGCAGACTAGGAAATTTGGGGTGAAGCTGATTTGCCGAAATTGTTGTGAAATCTGCCCTACCTTGTCGAGCTAGAGAACATGCAAGACGTCTGATCGGATCAAATTTATGAAGTGGTCGATGTTTTATGATACCTTACCATTCTTTCTAGTGCCAGGGATATAGAGGTTATCAAGTTTGTTTAGCTGCGCTAGATCAGCAGAGGAGGAAACAATATCGTTATCGGTGATAGACTTGAAGCAAGACACCAATTGCGATGGTGAGGTCAGCATGAACACAGATTTCACTCAAATGTTTGAGTTAACCCTCTCGGAAAAACTACAACTGCTGGAAGATTTATGGGACAGCATTGCCCAAATTCCAGAGCAAATTCCTGTGCTTGATTGGCAAAAAGAAGAGCTGGCAAAGAGAAAGGCTTCCTATTTGCAGAATCCTGGCTCAGGTAGTTCATGGGAAGCAGCCAAGGAGCGAATTCGCAACGGACATATTTAAGAGCGAGAAAAACATTTTAACTTGTTCAAACAATGGGCGTACAGCCATGCTGGAACGTTTTGGCAGGTGCTGGGCGATAGCGAAGCGAGTAAAGCGAAGCGCAGATCGCTACATCCTCTATAGCAGAGGTAAATAAACAATCCGATCCTGATACTCATCGTCTTCGGAAGCAAGAGCAGCTAAAATTAATTCTTCGAGATTTCCACCAATGCCTAGATCGGGATTGAGAATAAAAATACCAGGTATGTGGCGATTTTGAGCAAGATGATCGGCTAAATGTACAGGCATAGAAGCACGATTATTAGTCATCAAAACAAACCCATTGACTTCACACCAGCATGAAATTTCAGGATCTGGCGTGCTTTTGGGAGGATTACCAGGCTCTCCTACCATAAGAACAACTAATTCAGGATATTGCCGCAAAAGTTGAGTTTGATAAACTCGATCGACGTTCTCA
>CAKZMA010000862.1 GCA_937127375.1 uncultured Coleofasciculus sp.
CCATGATACTCAATCGGATTTTGAGTGGCAATCACAAAAAAGGGTTGGGGAACGTTACGAGATTCCCCATCCACAGTCACTTGCCGTTCTTCCATCACTTCGAGTAACGCTGACTGTGTGCGCGGGGTTGCCCGGTTAATTTCATCCGTCAGTAGAATATTGGCAAAGACTGGACCAGCGAGAAATTCAAATTCACGGCTACTGGGATTCCAAATATTTGTCCCGGTGATATCCGCCGGTAAGAGGTCAGGTGTACATTGAATTCGCTGAAATCGCCCATCAATGGAACGTGCTAAGGATTTTGCCAGCAGCGTTTTCCCCACCCCAGGTACATCCTCTAGCAAAGCATGACCGCCTGAGAGTAAAGCAACCAAGACTAAACGAATAGCATCGGCTTTACCCACAATCGTCCGAGCCAGATTTTCTTTAAGTTGCTCAATCCGTTCTCTCATTACCCTTCCCCATTCCTTATTACTGGGTTTGAACACATTTACTATCTGTCAGTACAGCGTACCAATATTTTGCTTTCCAGTTGGACAAGTCCTCGAACACAATCACGCTGACTTATGGTTTCTGACAAACAGAGCGATCGCCTTCGTCCACCGCCACATTCGTCCGCAAATAATCCTGTATCCATTGACAGGCATACTCTAGGGGATCAAGATCTGCAATTTTCTCCAGATCCCAGGTAATCAACTGGCTATCCATTCCCCCTGAATATAGATATCGACCGTCAGGGCTGTAGGCTAGGCTAGTAATAAAGCTTTGATGACCAACCAAGGTGTTTTGCAGGGTGCCATCCAGGTTCCACAATTTAACCATTCCATCAAGACCGCCCGTAGCAATGGTTTTGCCATCGGGACTAAAATCCACTCGCGTCAACCCACGCCCATTCCCTTCCACTTCAAAAACAGGCGTGCCATCACTCTGCCAGAGCCGTAGCTTATCGTCATAACTCGCAGCAGCCACAAGAGAACCATCGGGGCTAAATACAGCCCCCCAATTGGCAGAGGTGCCGCTTGGCTTGAGTGTAGCCACCTGAGTACCATCCATGTGCCAGAGTTCGATCGCACCGTTTGCCGCTGCTAAAACCAGTAAAGGGGGCGTCGCGATCGCAGATTCATCGGTCACAGGCTGAAAGTCTATTTGCCAAATCCGGTCATTCCCGGTATCCAGTCGTTTCAGCAAGTCACCCTGGCGATTCCAAATACTAATTTGACCTTCGTCTGAACCCGAGGCAATATACTGTCCATTGGGACTGACTGCCACACTCAAAATTACCCCTGTAGTAGGGATTGATCGCTCCCAAATCTGCGTCCAGCTCGGCGGTGAGCTGTCCTCGAATTGTAAGAGGCGGATAGTTGACCTGCCACCCCCAATCAACAGGGGCTGATTGGGGAAAAAGGCGACCGAAACAAGGTTCGCTTGGGGAATATCCCGCAACTCTAATTGCGGCTGGAAGTTTTTCCAGAGAATGATTTGATTGACATATCCAGATGCAGACACCATCCTCTGACTGTCGGAACTGACTGCAATACTCCAAACGCTGTCAGTCGGACCGTTGAGCGATCGCATAAAGTCGGCGTTCCGTCGCCATACTTTCACAGTGCCATCCTGGCTAATGGAAGCAAGTTCTGATCCATCTGGGCTAAACGCGACATCGCGCACAGAGGATTGATGCCCTTTGAGGGTGCGAAGGAAAGTCCCATCAGGAGTCCAGAGATGGATTTGATTATCCTGCCCTGAAGTGGCGATGTATTGTCCGTTATCACTGCAATCTACCCCCCTCATGGGTGCCTCGGTCGTTTGCAGGATTTGTAACAACTTCCCTTGGGTATTCCATACTTTTGTCGTCCGATCAGCACTAACGGAGACGAGGCGATATTCTTTTGACCGTGATGTTGGGTCATCGCTGTGAGGACAAAACGCCACATCCCACACGACCCCTTGATGACCATCCAGAACGTGCAGTTGTTCGCCCTGACGAGACCATAAATGAACCGTACCATCCAGAACTGCCCCCGCCACGATTTGCCCATCGGGGCTAAAGGTAACATTCCAGACTGGATCAGGGGTCGTCAGCTTCGCCACCAGGGTACCGTCTCGCCGCCAGAGTTTGACGGTTTTATCCCCACCGCCAGAGGCAATCAGAAAACCATCA
Organism: uncultured Coleofasciculus sp.; assembly: GCA_937127375.1. GTDB lineage: Bacteria > Cyanobacteriota > Cyanobacteriia > Cyanobacteriales > Coleofasciculaceae > Coleofasciculus. The sequence goes on from CAKZMA010000862.1 coordinate 2,162, forward strand.
GGACTAAATCTAACCCCCCAAGCCGGACCACTGTGAGCGGAGATCCGCTGCTCTAGCGTCCCATTCAAGTTCCAAACCTGCACTTGACCATCAAGACTGCTAGTGACCACCTGCTGACTATTCGCACTAAATGCCACATTCAAGACGGTGCTCTCATGAGGTAGAGATTGCAGCAGTTGACCCTCGCGAGACCACAGCTTCGCCGTTTTATCATTGCTCGCCGTGGCGAAAAATTGACCATCTGGGCTGATATCAATGCCAATAACAGCCCCCTCGTGTCCGGTCAAGCGGTTGACTTCGTTGCTGCCAAATACGACCTGATTGAGTGCCTGAGCGACCTGACGCTGGACTTTTTTATCTCTAAATTGATAGCGCTCCAAAATTTGCTTTGCCTTGATCGCCGCTACCATCGCATCGATCTGTTGGTTAGACGCAAATTGCCCCTGGGATGAGGATACCAAAGCCTTAACCTCGCTCAGTTTAGCGGCGTAAAACTGCCAGCCCGCAAATAGGCTTAGTCCCAGGGTGCTGAGAAAACCGAGAGAAACAACCCCGAGGAGAACCGATTTAAGACGAGCGGCTCTGCGCTCTTGCAATAGCCGCGCATTGACTTCCTGCAAACGTTCTGCTTCCAAGTTCTGCTGAACTTCTCGTTGGTAAGCCGTTTGACTGGCTTGCAAGAACTGATAGTCAGCATCATCCAGACTTTTATCCTGGCTCCAAACCTGAGCGTCCTGCAACGCTTGTCCCCGCAATAACCAGGATGGCTCAGTCTTGCCGGAAGCCAGCCACCCCTGCAACATGGAGCTGTAGGGTCGCAATTTAGCCAGCTGCTCTTGAATCCAGGTCATGTCGAAAATGGTCTGGTAAATGCGATTTTTAACCCGAAGCTTGCCCTGGCATTGGTTGACCAGACCGGATAGGAGGAGTTCGCTCTGCTCCAGACTGCCATCGGTAGGAATTCCTCCCTGCTTTAAAATGCGCTCATACAACCCCAATAGTCGGGGGGTGCGCTGCTCATCCATCAGCAGCCGATTCTGAATAGTACGCAGGTGTTCGGGGTTATCTTGGGCTTCCCAGTGGTCGATGATATGGGTTTTAACCAGATCATCAATCCAAGCGGTTTCGGCTCCTGGGGGCAGGCTGAGATCAGCATCGTGAGCAACCTGGCTTTTTTGAGTAACCAACTGGCAGAGTTTTTGGGTGAGGAGGGGTTGACCGTTCGTCCAGTCCAGAATGGCATTGAGGATGGCTTCGGGGTTGGGCATCTGTTCCTTAAAGCCGATCATCAGAGGGCGAGCTTCTTCTAGCTGGAAATTCTGTAGGTTGATGGCGCGACCAATGTTGAAGGGAGTGCGTTTGCGATCGCGTATCAAATCCGATGGCGTAGCCACCCCAAATAAAGCCCAGGTCAACCGCTCATATTTTGTTTGATTTTGCCGCTGCTCATGACAGGCGCGAATAAAGGCAAAAAAATCGTTGACTGGAAACTCTAGACTGAGGACGCTGTCGATCTCATCGACCATAATAAACAGCCGGGTATCGGGTAGATGAATCAAAATTTCATCAATCAATAGCTGTAGCTGCTGTACTGGGGGCAGGGTTGCCCAACTCTGCCAGTGAGCTTTGATGTTGATTTTGCCCAACAGGTACAAATCCCGCAGCAGCTCTAGCATAACGCCGCGATACCATTGCTGATGGGTTACTTGCTCGCTGCCCAGTTGAGTCATGTCTAAATAAACACAGCGATGACCCAGATTTTCTAGCTGCTGCTGAACGCGAGTCCTGAGGCTGGATTTACCCATCTGGCGGGCGTTAAAGACGTAGCAAAATTCTCCAGCTAGGACGGCTTCATAGAGAGTCTGATCCGCTTGCCGAACCACGTAGGTTGCCGCATCAGTGGGTAAACTTCCTCCCACTTGGTAAATGGGTTGAGCCATGCTGGTGTCTCCGGTATAGAACTAAATCAAAGATTCTAGATGGGGACTGCGCTCAACTATTTCGTTCAAAAAAAGTTATCGTCGCCGCACAGTCAGCCTGGATTTGCGTCCTTAGGTCATCTAAGGACGCAAATTTTTGTTCCGGTCGCAAAAACTGCTCTAGGCTCACGGTTATCGTCTGTCCGTATAAATCACCAGACCAATTTAGCAGGTGAATCTCAACTGTCAAGCAGGTTCCTTTGACGGTAGGACGTTCTCCTATATTCATTACACCCCATTGATCCGGGAATGAGGGACGACTGACGCGCACACAGTAAACCCCGTTGCGGGGTAAAAACTTGTCGGGGAACCATTCTAGATTGGCGGTGGGAAAGCCTAGGGTTCTGCCTAATTGCTGCCCTTTGACCACTTGACCCATAATGCTGTACGGACGACCCAATAAGCGATTAGCTTTGAGGATATCTCCTTCCTCTAGGGATTGGCGAATTAAGGAACTACTGATTCGTTCACCTTGACAGGTTTGGATAGTAACAATGGTAACCTTAACCCCATAAGTGGCTGCGATCGCCTGCAAATCCTTCGCGGTTCCAGTCCGGCGATATCCGAAGCGAAAATCCTCTCCAATACTGACATGGGTGGCTCGCAATTGTTCAATTAAAATCTTGTCCACGAATTGTTCTGGACTTAATGCCGCCAGTTCTCGGTCAAAGGGCAGCAGCACCAGTTGTTCAATGCCCAAGCGCTTTAACTGGTCTACTTTTTCGGGTTTTGGCGTCAATAGCTTCCACGGTTGACCGGAAAAAAATTCACGGGGATGGGGATAAAAGGTTGCCAAAGTCGGATAAATATGCTTTCCTTCCCGATTAACCCTCTCTTGAGGATTTATCGGCTCAGACTGACCGGGTAAAAGGCTAGAGTGCTGCAAAATAGGATGAATGACCTGTTGATGCCCTCGGTGAATGCCGTCAAAGTTTCCTAGGGCAACAGCAGTTGGTGTTAAAGCAGTGGCAAGAGAAGAAGTAACCCACACGCTTTACATTTTTACACATTCTCGGAGTCGTGGCTAGATCTTGACCAACTCGTTGGCTTTAAGTTAAATTAGATCCCCAACTTCTTCAAGACGTCAGGGATCGGGTAGGAGGGATA
>CAKZMA010000863.1 GCA_937127375.1 uncultured Coleofasciculus sp.
GCCAGAAGCTAGATATATCAGCTCCTAGCCCATTTAGTTTAGTAGTGATTTGTTCATATCCCCTTAGTAAATGTTGAGATTCTTCTATTCTTACCGATGATAGTGTATCCAATGAGGCAATAAGCAGTGCTGCTGTGCCTCGAACATCTTGGCCTCGCACAGTTTTCCCTCCCAGCAAGCGATTGGATGGCCTAATGTGGACACTGTTTCCTTCTCTGAGTAAAGACGCCCCAATGTGATTCAATTCAGTAATATAGGCGAAACGGTCTCGAAATACATGTTCGCAAATCTTTGATTTCCGATTCCCTTTCATCAGCATTAGAAGAAATAGAGGATGATGATCACTTTGGATGCCATGAGGTCGGACTTGAATGTTAAGACTTTCGACCTTTTGTGAAGCCGGCACCATCATCTGATTGTCAGTGATGTCAAATCTGATGTTCATTTTTTTTAGTAAATCCAACTCAGGGCTTAAGCTACTTAGGGAAGGTAGTCCGAACGGAAATTTGATTGCGACAGATATATCCGAGTAAATAGCGACGGATATATAGGTAATTAACTCACTTGGACATGCTGAAAGATTAACTCGTATGGGATTTAATGAATTAAAATCAGGTGCTTCAACTATTAATTTATCCTTGCCAAGGTTAACGTAGTAACCCGCTGACCTAAGAATGCTTATAAGATCTAAAACCTCGGTTTTCACATGGGGACAAATCAGGCTCACTCGTTTAGCAAGCGGTACACATAACAAAGCTGCTTTAGTTGCACCACTAACCATTGAACCACTGTAGTCATTCGGTTTATCTGAGTACTCTCTGATATCGATCATCACTTCGGCTTTCTGATGGATTCTTCTCATACCACGAATACATGTACAATCTACCTGCGATGCGACACCAAACTTATTCATAACATCAATTATGTGAGATATAGGCCGCTTACCATAATCTTTAGTCCTACCAATTTGACAGCCTCCAGATTCCCAGAAATTGAACTCCGAAAACCTAACAGCAAATGCTGGCATGAGATAGATGGAACCATGAATTTTTCTGCTTAAAGTTCTATTGATATTTGCCGATGTCATAACCCGAGGGTTTATATACAAAGACTAGTAGCCATGACCGCTTTGTCAACTATAAAGACCAGGTAACCTAAAATTGTAATCAGTCACTAAGACTAAGCTACTGAACTTCTTTCTTTTGCCTACCTGTGAACCATTCGTGAGTCTGTTATGGAAAAAATAGTTACCAGTGATGTAAATGTGTTGACCCCCTTGAAGACGCCAGGTCTTCGCGTCCTATTAATTAATCCCAGGCAAACATATCCGCTCCGCTTGGCTAGTGAATACCAATCCTATTTTCCGACTGGTTTAGCATACATCGGTGCTACCCTTGAGCATATTGGAGTAGAAACCGAGATTGTTGACTGTCTTGCATATAACGAGAAATCGATAGAGAATGGGAAAATCAGTTTTGGGCTTTCCGAACAGAGTGTTGGGGAAATCGCTGCCAATTTTCGACCGCATGTCGTTGGAATTTCCAATCCATTTTCTATGTTCATCGAAAATGCCTTGAGAACCGCGCATATTCTAAAGACCATAGATCCTTCAATGTCCATCGTGCTAGGAGGAATTTATGCGTCGGTTTACCCAATGAATTATCAGCTTCTTGAGCAATTCCAAGATATAGACCTTCTCATGGTTGGGGAGGGCGAGGCTACTTGGAGGGACTTGCTCGATCACTACTCTTCTTCAAAGCGCTGTTTTGAGCAATTGTCCTCAGTTCCAGGAATTATATACCGAGCCTTCGATGGGCAGGTCATTACCAATCCGAAACGACCTTTTTTGCAGAATTTGGATATACTTCCGTTTCCCGCCTATCACTTGATTGATATGGAACTGATGTTCTCCAATCCACATTATGCAGCCAAGAGACTTAAAGCTAGAAATGGTCGGTGTTTACCAATTATTACGAGTAGAGGTTGCCCATACACATGTAATTTTTGCAGCGTTCACTCTCAAGTTGGATATCAGAATAGAACACATAGTGTAAACTATATAGTTAAACACATTAACTATGTTCGCGAACGGTACAGTATTAATCATTTTCACTTCGAGGATGACAACTTGACATTGAATGCCCCACGCGCACGAAAATTATTCCTCGCAATTAAAGAACTGGAAATAACTTGGGATACCCCAAATGGTGTAAGAGCAGACACAATTACCAAAGATCTAGCTAAACTAATGGCCAATTCTGGAGCCAGCAGTGTAACCATAGCGGTGGAGTCTGGTGACGAGTACATACTTAACCACGTCATTAGAAAGAGACTTGATTTGAATAGGGTTTTGGATGCAGCGCAAAATCTTGTTGCTGTAGACGTGCCGATTATTGCATTTTTTATAATAGGTTTTCCAGGAGAAACCCAGACAGAGATTCGGCATACTCTAAGGTTTGCAAAGAGGCTAGCAAATGATTTTAAATCAATGAATTTGCTATTTGTAGCTACTCCACTTGAAGGCACACTTTTGTATATGCAGTGCATGGAGAAGGGCTTTTTCGTAGCTGAACCAAACAACGAGACTTTGTTGTCCGCTGTCAGATTAAACCAGATGCCACTTATTGCGACTCCTGATTTCAATAAGAACGACTTGTTTGAGTGGACTCGGGAGGAACTGGACTCGCCCCAGATGTGCTGCGTTGGCTCATCAATCCCAATGTTTTGGGCAAATACTGAGCAAGCGTGGCGTCAAGTACAACGGATTTTGCCATGTGCTAGAGAATTAAGACCATATGACTGGTCTAGCATGAAGACAAACAATTCCCAGGAGTCTGTTAAACAATCAAAGCAAAAGGAGTTAGCACCACAGTGAATCTGAAATATAACCATTGTCCTGACTTCTTTGATATCGAGTCAGACGTTATGGAATATTTTAATGTTAACGAAACTGAGCTCGTACAACGCTGTCGAAGCTCCCAATTAGACTGAAGTTCCCCCCATACAGATGTACTGCACCCAGGCTAAAGCCTTATACTGTAATAGTTTGAACGCTCAAGCCCCTCAAAAATCGTACCCATGTAGCACTTGCAAAAATAGCGCGATCGCGCTATTTTTGCAATAGACAAGAGATCGATGAAAACCCTCGCTACATCAAGGTTTCAGCGATTGTACCCATGTAGGGCGGCTAAAAAATCCCGCAAAGCCGCACGGTGAGGCAGTTTTGATTTTTTGCTTGGGGGAACTTCAGATTAGAGTTGGCAGGTCTTTGGAACGAATGCTACCGCAATCATGAAGAAATATTTTACAAAACTGTTGTGGGTAACCTGTATGTCTATGACTTGACCGCGTGGCATTTAAGAGACCCAAAAGTGAAAACATGGATTGAGAAAATTGTCTCTCTTGCTTACAGAAATATTCTTGACTTCGGTTGCGGAATTGGAACTTATAGTCTAAATCTCATTAAGAGAGGCTTGCAAGTTACCGCAGTAGATATCAACCCTGTACTACTGGATTTTGTCAAATGGCGGCTAAAGAAGAGGGGATTTACAGCCAAACTTTCGCCAGTAATGCCAAATTGCTTATTTGATACAATTGTTGCAATTGATACGATTGAACATCTTAGCGATCCAGCCGCATGGTTGTGCAATGCACTGGCTCGGCTAAATAGAAAAGGACAGATTCTGGTCACATGGCACTTTCATGATTGTGCTGGAGCACATCCCATGCACGTTTCAGACAAAGAAAAAGTAATGAAATTTTTTGACATTATACAGGATTACTGTAGACACGAATTGTCTGATGGCATTCAAATATTAAGACACAGAATATGAGAATACTAAATGAAATTATTGTCTATTATTAATGTATCTAACCCAGATAATATTGCCTGTTACTCAGGGAGCTAACACGCAAAATTGGGATGCTCCCAAAAATGATGGTTTACGATATTGGATTGGAGCAAATTTTACTACGAATCATTGTCATTAATAAATATCATCCACTTGAGGTTGAGCATAGACCGAAGTATCCGGCGAAGAC
>CAKZMA010000864.1 GCA_937127375.1 uncultured Coleofasciculus sp.
TTGCCAACGCTGAGGCAGGAGCTTTTGCGTCGGCAAGTGGCAAGTTAACTCAATCCTCAACCCAAAAGAAAATTCAAATTTTTCCGGGGACTAATCTTTGCCAACTATGATTATGTTGTCCGATTCCCTAAAGTAAGAATCTGTGATTTTTTGTCAGTGTATCCATCAGCTAGGGGTCTAGAAATTCTGATGAATCTTCACCAAGATGAACGGTGGTCACTTTCTGATTTAGAAACGCTCTATCTATTAGCTCTCATTTCCATGAGAAAAGCGCCCAAAATTTTTGAAGTTGGCAGCGCCCACGGGGAAACTAGCTACGTGATGGCGAAAATTAATCAGGATACCCATATTTTCAGTTTAGATTTACCCGTTGACGATACCGTTGCCCATCAAAATAAAATGAGATGGAAAAATACCCCCCAAGAACAACAGATAACCCAACTTTATGGCGACTCCACAACCTTTGATTATAGTCCTTACTTGGGACAAATGGATCTTGTGTTAATTGATGGAGATCATTCCTATTTAACCTGTAAAAGTGATTCAGTAAATGCTTTAAAGTTAATCAACAATAAAGGAATTATCATTTGGGATGATTATCAATCTCTAGAAGTGCGGCGAGCTGTCAATGAGTTGCTACCACAGGAAAACATTTTTCAATTAAAAGGAACTAATTTTGCTGTATTAGATCGTAGTCTAACTTGATTTTTCCCGGAAATCCGTTAATTTGCATGTTAAGCCAATGTGGTCTGTTCAAAATCCTTTGGAACTATGGGTTAAGGACGATTTTGTCCTGTCAGGACGTCGTCCGGTTCCCTTACTGATGCATACGACTCCACCAGACACTGATCCTGAATTAGAGTTTTGGAATTTGCTCAGGGAAAAATTACAAGGAGTCGTAAAAGTCCATTGGTTTAAGGAGTTGAAAGATGCTGGCGATCTGGTGGTAACTCCCAATGATATCAAAGATTACATCCTAGGTCGTAACCAATGGGAAGCCGTTCGTAAGTTTAATCAGCAAGTCTTAGCGTCAAATCGAACACTGATCAGTTTCATTGGAGGTTTAGAACATAAACCTAAACCCGGAGAAATTGCTTTTGCAGGCTCAACGTATCGCTGTAAATTTGAACAATCAGTAGCTAAACCCAGTTGGCTTTACGATATTGGACATAAGATTTCCGAACTCCAAAAACCCTCAAAACCAACCGTTGGTTTTGTCGGACATACCCGATATCCAGGAAAGGTGAATTCTGTCTTACGTTATTTCCCCATCCCTGATAATGCAGTCGGATGGATGGCAGGCAGTCTCTCGGTCAATCGCAATATGAATATGTCGATGCGAAGAGTGATTGCGCGACGGGTAAGGCGCAAAGTAATTGAGGAAGCGCGAAGGGCAAAAAATCTCGAAACCTCGATTACCGAACGAACAGCAGACTATTTTATCCTACCCAAGGCGGAAAAAGAACGCCAGAGAAATGAGTATCTTCAAACTATTCAAAATAACGCCTACATACTGGTAATGAGAGGAGACACGAATGGTTGCTTTCAACTCTGGGAAGTTATGTCAGCCGGACGTATTCCCATCATCATTGATACGAATCAGCAGTTTCCTGATCTGGGGGATTTGAAATGGGAGGACTTTAGTGTTATTGTTCCTTACTCGCAAGTGCATCAGATTGGAGATAGGGTGCAAAAATTTCACGACAGTCTGTCGGATGAAGGGTTTAGGCAAGCTTGCCAGAAATCCCGGGCAGCTTTTGAATATTTGCTGCCTCATAATTTTGTTTTACCAAGGCTGAAGCAGGAGCTTTTGCGTCGGCAAGCAACACGTCGGCAAGCAACAAGTTAACTCAATCAGTACGATGAGTTTGAGATTCAGTAATAAAGCGTAAAATTACAAGTCAAAATTCGCCTTTTCTTTGTCTATTAGCACCTGGACTCAGCAAAAGTGAGCCTGTATCTTGAAGACTTGTCATCCAATGGACTAAAGAAAATCGAGGTGATTTTCTACTCTGGAAGCGGAGTATCGCTAATCCTTTCTTTGTAAATGTAGGATTGTAATAGACAAGTTTCAACCCTGGGTAAGAGCGTAACCATCGGAAGAGTGTCCATCTGTCATTATAACGCTCGGCATCATCCATAACAATAAGTGCGTTTGGTGCTAAATAATTGTAGATGATAGGTACTGCACCATCACGACCAAAGAAATATTGAGGAGCATCGATTAAGACTAAATCGTAAAGACCTCTATAAGCGATATCTTCTAGACAATCTTTGAAACAAAAATATACTCCCGATATTCCCAAGGAAAGCTTGGGCTGAGCCACAATCATAAAAGAGTCTACATTTTCTTTGTCATTGACAAGCTTCCAGGTTTCAGTACACCAGACCGGATTTTGTTCGATTGATGTGAGTTTGCCTCCCCCAGAAACAGACAATGAGTTAGCTAAGACTAAAGACGATGATCCAGCTCCAAACTCTAGTATGTTTTTAGATTTGAGTGTGACCACGGCATGTGCCAGAAAACGCGCTAAATCTTGTGAAATTGACCATCCACCTGAACAATTAGCAATAGCCACCTCTATATCGTCTTGAAACCTTTTCTGGTGAATCAGGTCAGGCATAACTTTATCATCACTGTCTGTTATAAAAGTTTGATCAAATAAGTTTTGAGCTAGGGTTCGCATCATATCCAATCCTGGTTTATTTCCTAATTTCCACTATACAATGAAAAAGCTATCGTGTAGTGTATCTCTCCCGTACTTCAGGTGATAAGCAAACCTGACTACAGGATTGAATAAAGCTTTGGTGTAATTACCAAAAGCTTTCAATGTCAATGAATTACATATAAAGTAAATAAAATGCCTTCCTTGTTATAAAAATTTACGATAACTCTCAGATGAATCGCTCACGTCAACAGCTTACCCTACTCGTTCTTTAAAGACTTTCCCCCTCCAACCAATGAACCCTAAGCTGGCAAAACTCTTCGGACTCTTTTTCTTAGCCGCCATTGTTTTTGGATGCATTAGTCATATCCTTCCAGAAGGCAAAACCCCCCCCTGTCCTACAGTACAACTCAGTACCTATCCCACTCTGGGTTCACTGGAAATCCCCAACAGTAAACGTGGGCAAATCTATCTGAATGGGATATGGCAGTTTATGCCAGCTATAGATACCACCGAACCCCAACCGCCACAGGACGACTGGGGTTCGATTTGGGTGCCAG
>CAKZMA010000865.1 GCA_937127375.1 uncultured Coleofasciculus sp.
AGCGGTATGATAGTTTGGGGTGTGCGATCGCGGAATTGGGCAGTGCTTTTTCTCCTTGTTGTCTGACGCACAATGACCTGAAGTTAAATAATATTCTGGTTCACACGGATTGGGAGCAATCCAAGGATAGCATTGTCCGCCTATTAAAAACCTGTAGCACATTGACTGTTGCTACCAATCGCCTAGGGGTGATTTAACCTAAAACAGGACTTATTTCCCTTCAATCCCAGATCAATTGGGGTTGATTTTTTACGTATTTTTGTAAGGTACAATATTAGAAAAAATATAAATTAAATAAGAATAAATAACTCTATTTATTTACTTTAATAATTAGGATAATAACAGTTATGCTCAGCTTATTGCATCAATAGTGTAATTACCTCAAACTATAAAAGACAAAAAACGAATATTTATTTCTAATTTAGAGTTATAAAATACTTGAAAAAACAGAGTAAATCCCGGAATATATTAATGGGATGAGGCAATCGAAAGATTAATCACAACCCAAACAAGTTTATTTAGGAGTACATTTTCCAATGGCTGAAATCAAAATCAATAACCTAAAGGCTGATGCCGAAAAATCAGAAGAGATGATTGATCTAAGAAGCGAGGCTGAGGCAGGTAATTCAAACGCTTTTACTGCTTTCACAACATTGCGCGGAGGCATGATGTTGGCGTTGCAGCCTAAGCCCGTTTGGTCCTGTTTGGCAGCGTTATAAAACAGTCATTGACTCACGCCCAAGCATTATAAAGACGGAAAGTAGTTTTTAAAACGTCTCTTATTTCCACAGTGGCACTGTTAACAATATTAGCTAGTACCACTGTGGATTACTTTGATGAATAGCCTAGCCTTTGTAGGCTGTATACACCATTTGTTCCTGGTTCGTTCATTTCTACTAATCAGCAACACCAAAAAGGAGAAAACTCTGTGTTTTTGCTTGACAGTTCACCAATAGCTTGGCTAAATCGACCCTATTTTGATCTAGGTCCTTTCAACGGTGGTTCCCTCCATCTTTATGGGATAGAGTTCAGTTATCGCAATTTAATCAGTAACACACCAATCAATGACACACCACTGACTTATGGAGTACAGGTAAAGCTTCCCTATTCCTTTCGGGAATCCTTACTGCGAGAGACTGGTATGACCCAATACCAAGTCGATAACCCCCTACAACTTGCGAATGAGTTACAAACTGAACGATGGAGCAAAGTCTGTGACTATTTGACCCATTACCAGAAGCTTCAGCTCGTTACAAAATACCGGCTTATAAATCTTTTGAGCAGCTTATGCTTCCATCCGACTGTCTTAGAGTACGTGCCACAGATGTCAGGTTCAGAGATAGGCAGCGATCCTTCATTGGCAGCGCTGGCTTTGTGTAGAGCTATTTCAAGTTTGCTCTTACACCAGGATTACGGTACGCTTGACAACTTGAACTTGAAGGAATTTGAAAACGTTGCTAATCATGCTCCATCTGGTACTCAGGTACGGTTTAGTGCTGCTCTCCAGCTTGTAGTTCAGTATGCGAAAACCTTCAGAAATTTGGAGGGTGCAGAGTTTTGGCGAGCAATTGCCACCAAGGAAATCCAGAACCTTAAACCTTCACTCGATGATTTTGGTTACAGACTCTTGACGAGTATCTACTATCGCGCCGTTGTTTTTGTTCCCCTCCTACATGGAGATAAAGACAAGGTAATTCAGGAGATGGATCTTTGTCAATCCTATGCAGAAAGCCTGACTTGCGAGAATGAAGTGCAGGAGGTAGTAGCCAATGAGAACCGAAATATTATTTTAGAGAGCCGAACCAAAGAGGCTCTGTGGCTCCGGAACCTAGATCTAGCCGAGGAGCGATCGCGACGGCTAGCCCAAATGGATTCGTTAGATCCGAGATATCGCCTTGAGTTGGGAGAAATCCTCATCAAGCAGGGCAAAATTGAAGAGGCAGCTAAGGTGTATAGATCAGCAACCAAGCTAGGTCCCCCAGGGACAGCCATTGCTTGGTTTATGACGGGTCAGTGCTACGAGGCTATGAGTGAACTGGAAATAGCTTGTGATTGTTACCTAGCTTCTCTCAATATCGATCCAGAGGCTATCTCGGCTTTGGAGAAACTGGCTAATTTAGCCCCAAGTCTTGGGAACTCAGCTCTCGTTAACTGGAGCAAACTGCGTTTGATTGAACTACAGGAGCAAAAACAACGTATGTCTATAAAGCCCAAGCGCTCATATATAAGCGAAGCTTCTTCTGAACTGAAAACTGCTGCACAGGCAATGACCATTTAATCCAAAGCAGAACTGAACTGGCGTTAAACCATCTGATTCGGAATTTAAGATGTAAAATAAGATTTTAATCAAGGTGGTTGTAGGTGTATTAGTTGACCAACTCACCGATTGATGGTCTAACAAAGCTTATGACTACATAGTTTAACTAATAAAACCATCTGATGCTTATCAGATGGCTTTTCAATTGGGTATTTGATAAATGGAAAATTTGAATTTAGGAAAAGCATCTAAGCTGCTTGGTTGTTCAATTCAATACTGGTAAGAACTTTTAATTGCTCAATTTGCTGATTCAACCATTCTTGAAATAAATCCGAAAGGATTTGATAGTGCAGCTTATTATCCAACTCCGGCTCAACAATCTCCTCCACAAAAATCAGATGTACCCCCTTAGACGTTAAAATTGGTTTAAGCACCTGCGGCGGTGTAGCCGCAAAAACAGCAGCAGAAATTTCCGGCTTCAACTCCTTACGCTGCACTATCCCCCGATATCCCCCCTTTCGGCGTAACTCTGTATCCTGAATATATTGATGAGCCACCTCATAGAAACTCATCTCACCTTCTTGAACCGCATAGAAGAGTTCCATCGCCAAGTCTTCATCATCCAGAACAACTTCATACATCACAACCCCAGCATAATCCAACTGATGTTCAACAAAAAAGGGTTCAACTTTGTCCGCAAATAGATGGTGCACCAACTTTCCAGAGATGACGTTGTTGTAAATTAATTCTTCAAAATCATCTAGAGAAAGACCATTTTTTTGTAACCATACCTTAGTTTCCTCCGCACTGTTAAGTTTGCTGATTAACCGTAGGCTGTCTGCTGCTTTCTGAAGTTCCTCCGTCTCCACTTTAATCCCTGCCTCCGCTGCGGCATCCTCAATAATCTTGCGGCTAACAATTTGCTCAACTATCTCAGGAATCTGACAGGATAGCTTAACTTGATGCAG
>CAKZMA010000866.1 GCA_937127375.1 uncultured Coleofasciculus sp.
GGGGAAGCTGGGGAAGCTGGGGAAGCTGGGGAAGCTGGGGGAGATGAGGGAGATGAGGGAGATGAGGGAGATGAGGGAGAGAATTTACAAATGACGAATGACGAATGACAAATGACCAATGACCAATGCCAATGACAAATGACCAATGACCAATGCCAATGACCAATGACCAATGACCAATGACAAATGGCCAATGACAAATAACAACGGACAAAAATTACAACAAGCGGCTACGCCTAACGAAGCCATAGAAGCGATTCAGGCGTTAGTCGCTCACCCGCAGCGTGTTAGTGAGGACGTAATCACAGCCTTAATTGGGGCATTAAGTCATCATCATCCGGCTGTCCCTGCCGCCGCTGTAGACGGGTTAGTGGAATTGGGGTCAGCCAGCGTTAATCCTTTAATTGCCGCCTTTGAAGCCTCTGGTGACCAAGCGGTGCAAGCCCATATCATTCAGGCGTTAGCGCGAATTGGTGATCCAAAAGCGCTGAGTTTGTTAGAGGACGTCATTGGCACATCCATCGCCAACCACTGTCAAGGCAATGTCCGGCGCGTCGCGGCAAGAGGATTAGGGAGGATTGGCAGTTTAGCCAAGGATGCAGCAATTATTCGTCAAGCCATAGATAAATTGACCTGGGCGTTATTGACGCCAGAGGATTGGGCGCTGCGTTATGCTGCGATCGCGTCTTTACAAGATATTGCCCAACCAGAAGTTATGCCTCCCTTACAACAGGCGTTGACTCAAGAGTCGGATCGGGTAGTACAAGCACGGCTCAATCGCGCGATCGCACAGTTACAATCCAGCAGCTAGCGGCTAGCTGCCAACATTAGACTCACTTGTGCTTGTGGCAATGGTTTCGGTTCAATTCTCTGACAGGACTCAATCGTTTGAATGTGAGGTCGCACGGCTTTAAAGCTAGCCAAATTTAATAAAACGATATCTTCGTACACTGAATCATCAGGAGTTTCAACCGCTAAAATTAAATCGTCCAGATTATTTTGTTTGATAACAACATTCAGACATCTCAAAAATAAATCACGTTTCTTGTGGCGAACATTGACCAAGTACCAATTACCGTGAATAGGCGGCGGTTCTTCGGGTGGCTTGATAGGTTTGATTGGTGGTAATTCCAAAACGACTAAAAGTCCTTTCTGTTTGCTAACTTAAGATATCCGGGTTTCCGGGTTTAACCATTCAGGAAGATTATAGCAAACGGGGAGTTTGAGGGGAAATCATAAAACCAAACGCAATTGCTGTTCGGTTGCAAATAAAACAACAGAATGGATGCCATTCGAGAATTATTGCAAAGCTATTATTTTTACTAACCCAAAAGGCTCTCTTGCACTTTGGCTTATAAGCAAAGCTTATTATTGCTGAAAAGATTATAGGACAAGTCTTTCAGATCAATAGTTTCAGTATAAAACGCGAATCCCGTAAAGGGAGGAGAAGCCCACAGCCGAATCTTTGATTGACTGTGGGAGTACGTCACTGTGTGGAAGGTTACATCCGAGCCAAGGCATTTATTTTAGCCAGTTTACTCTGCTCTAAACCGCTCAAATCTTCCAACTTTAGCCACTCTTCTTTAACTAACCGAGCGAAAAGAAACAGGAGAGCGGAATAGTCGTAGTCGTACTTACCATCAATATCATGCCGCCTTGCACTCAAAAAATCGTGCAGACGCCAAACCTGATCGAGTTCAGTAACTCCACTGGCGTATTCCCGCACCTGTGTGATCAAAGCATTCGTTTCTCGTTGATAGGCTTTCTCAAAAGCATCTTTGGCAATTTGCTGCTCTACTTCAGACCAAATAATTTCGTTTACTTGCATTATCCAGTATGACGAACACTCCCAATCAATAGGAGCAGGGAGTGTTCGCTCGATCATTAACAACTTGTTACAGTTTACCCCTACTCAGGATGGCTTTAGCGAGCCAAGTTGAGTAACTCCTTCGGCGAGGCTAATAAATCAATTGCCACAAAGTAGATTTTGTTCTCAGGATTGAGCAAGAATCGCCACGCCATATTCATTCCTACTCCGGCACCGAACCAAGGCGTTTGAACTTTACCTGTGACTTTGATCTGAGTATACCCCTCTTCTGTCGGTTCAGAAACTCCCTGTTCCGGCAGTAGCTTCAGGTTCTGGCATTCTTCCCGGAAGAAGCGGTAAACGGCATCTTTACCAATGATCGGTCTTTGGAACGGAGGTTGCAGCGCTCCATCATCAGTGAACAGTTTGATCAGGGCGTCAAAGTCATTGGCATTCATGTAATTCATGTAGCTTAACACCGTCTGATTGTCAACCCCTTGGATTGCCACCGACGTCCGTTGAGACATTTGCTGAGGCGGAACAATCGGCTCAGTTACCTTTTTGTAGCTATCCAGTTTACTCGGATCAAACCCCATATCCACAACCGCATTCCGCAGCACCGTAATTTGCTGTCCCGGATCGAGGTTGCGAATGGCTTGTAGCACGGCGGATGCATTGGCGGATAAGCGATAGCCTTCGGGAATAGGCGCGACTGTTCCCTGTTCCATCCATTGTCCGAGCTGATACCAAAAGCCAAGCTTGATATTAGCTGACCAACTGGCATACGTGCGGCTAATCGGCGCATCGGCGCGGTTTGCCAAGTCACACATGACCTGGGTTTGCTCTTGGAAGGACTTTTGCTTAATTTGATTCAAGGTTGGTTCTGCAAGCACCATACTTGCTGCTCCTGGTGCAGCAATGGTGATGGTTTTGCCCATTTCCAGGTAAGCAAACCAGATCAATGCCAATTGATCTTCAGCACTAAGTTGACTGAAACGGGCAATCGTAGCTGGTACAGCATCGGCTGTTAAGGTTTCAGGAAATATACTACGAGCCGAATCAATGGTAAAAGGCATTCAGGATCTCCTGTTTAGGTAATTTATCGAATATACTACGTCAGCACTTGCCCTGAGCCGTTTAGAACTCTCTGGAGGCAGGCAAAAACTTTATTCACTACAAACAATATTAACAAACCGTGAACAAATGTAAATATATATTTTGAGTTTTTTGTATCTTTTTTGGCAGTTTTTTTTCAGCAACTAATGCTTATCATTTTCATCAGGCTTATCTATCGTTCTTGGGGAACCTGTCAAACTGTCTCCATCGGGAGTAAAGTCCTGAACGCTTGCTTAGTCGTGGTTTGAGCTTGCTTATTAGCCTGTAAGCCGTTAAAATTTAGGGAATGTTTGAGCAGCTAGACAAATTGAGTCCGTATTGGGTGGAGAAATCCCAAAGTATTAACAAACCATTGGTACGTGGCTATGAGTACCTAGAAGCTGTACGTCAGCTCGCTTTAGAGCCACGTATGGTTGATATCAGCGATAATCATCGGGTACGCGATCGCATCTGTACCTGGATTGGCTACAACATTGATACAGTCAACGCTGAACTCAATTCTTGTCTCAATGCCTGTCATGACTGTTTTCATCCAGAATTACGTCGTTCGATCCAGATCGGGGCAGCGCCGTTAGCCCAAGAATATGGGATTGATGGCTTTTGTAACATTCTCCTCAATCCAGTTACCATCCTCATCGATGTGGGACGAACCGCACCGCAAGATTGGTTAGGTATTGTCGTCCATGAATATGCCCATGCTCATTTAGGCTCACCGGGTCATGATCGGCGGTTTTTTGACGTTTTGTCTCATCTTTGCCTAGGACTCGGATTACAACCTCCAGTCTGGCAACCTGATTTAGAAAACTATTTGCGAAATTGGCCCCACTGTCGTTCCCTGGCAAATCCCTTGGCGTTCTGGATGGGTTACTTTTAGTCGGGAACGGGAAGATGGGGGAGCAATAAGACCGACGCCATAATTTTTAATGGGGCGTTGGGATACACTGGACTCCCCCAACATCAATGTGGTAAATTGACATAGACTTCGATACATCTGCTCACAAAGCTAGTTGAAATTGCTGCAATGTGAGTTGATTCTCGAATTCGATAATCAACACCTCGACTCCGCTCGGTGTTGACGCCCTCGCGGAGTCGAAGCGTCAACAACCAAGGCAAATCAAACTAACCAGTACCGCCGGGCTAGCGGGAATGGAAACTGCCTGTGCAGACGGTCTACCGGGGACTGAAATGTACTCGTCTCAGTCTAGGTAAGTGTCGAAATCCCGCAAGGCTTCCGCCGTGAGCGTCAGCCGAACGGGAAAAACCAGGAAATCCAAGTTGTGAAGCTTGGAAGCCCACACCAGAATCTTTGATTTGGTGTGGGATGATGTCACATAGTTGAAAGTTAAGGTTTGTAAGATTTTCTAAGATTACGGAGATTTAAACGTGGCGCTACCTTTATTAAGCTACACTCCGGTAAGTCAAAATCAGCGTGTCGCTGGTTATGAAGTATCGGGAGATGAGCAACCGAGGATTTATACAACTGAGAACATCCTGTTCGGCACAGACATGGATGAATTGATCGAAGCGGCATACCGTCAGATCTTCTTCTATGCCTTTGCTTGGGATCGGGAACGGTTCTTGGAATCCCAACTCCGCAATGGTCAACTAACCGTGCGGGACTTTATTCGTGGATTGCTGCTGTCGAAAACCTTCTACAACAGCTTCTACGAGAAAAACAGCAACTATCGCTTTGTTGAACAATGCGTGCAACGGGTACTGGGGCGCGATGTTTACAACGAACGCGAAAAAATTGCTTGGTCTATTGTTGTGGCGACGAAGGGGATTAAGGGCTTCGTTGATCAACTAATCAACAGCGAAGAGTACCTGACCAACTTTGGCTATGACACCGTTCCCTATCAACGGCGTCGTGTATTGCCGGGTCGTCGTCAAGGTGAAAGACCCTTTAACATTAAATCACCCCGCTACGACGGCTACTACCGTGCTAAACTGGGCTTCCCCCAAATTATTTGGCAGAACGAGGTACGCCGTTTTGTCCCGCAAGACAAGCAGGCTAAAGCCGGTGATCCCACGAACTTTCTGGATATGGCACGGGGAGTTAATGCCAAACCTAATCCGCTTCCTCGCGTGTCTGCCCAGAATATCGATTATATGTCCCGTGTACCTAAGCGTTAGGTATTAACGGATGAAGCACGCCGCCGCAGTACGGTTAGGAGTGTGCTAAAGGCTGGGGGGAGTGGGGCAATAACCTCAATCCAATCCCCAGATTTATTGTCCGTCCTCTGGTCTCCTTGGTTAGGAGAGAGGGGACGGGCAATTGTATTGGGATGCTGTAATCGTAGTCGCCATGCATGAAGTGCTTGTCCAGGGAGATTGACGCCGATATCTCGACCTTTACTATACACGGGGTCTCCGACAATTGGATGTCCGATATGGGCGGTATGGACGCGAATTTGATGGGTTCGTCCGGTTTCTAGTTGGAAGTGGATTAGGGTATAGTTACCCAGGCGTTCTTTAATCTGCCAATGGGTAATCGCTGGGCGTCCGCCTTTTTCTGGGGGAACGACTGCCATTTTTTTGCGATCGCTCGGATGGCGTCCGATGGGGAGGTTAATTGTGCCAGTTTCGGTGGCGGGAGAACCATAGACGACGCCGAGATAGTCTCGACGGGCGGTTTTGGCTTTGAGTTGAGCTTGTAGGTGATGGTGGGCGTGGTCGGTTTTGGCGATCGCGATCGCACCGGTGGTATCTTTGTCTAAACGGTGGACAATTCCGGGACGTTGTACGCCACCAATTCCAGCTAGGTTGGGGCAATGGGCAAGCAGGGCATTGACAAGTGTGCCGTTTTCGTGTCCAGGGGCGGGATGCACGACTAAGTTAGCGGGTTTGTTGACAATCAGAATTTGGTCGTCTTCATAGAGGATATCCAGGGGAATCGCTTCCGGTTTTAAGTCTAAGGGTTTGGCGTCGGGGATAGTTAGGTGGATAGAGTCTCCGGGTTGAATGGTGGCTTTTTTAGAGGTGCAGAGGTTATGGTTAAGCTGGACATTGCCCTCTTCAATCAGTTTTTGAATTCGAGAACGAGACAAATCCGGTAATTGTTGAGCAAGATAGCGATCGAGTCTATCACTGTTTTCTTGGTTGTATAAATTAATTTCTTTCACGCTTGTTTGACTTAGTTTCGTGCTATAGACCAAAATTAACCTTAACCCGTAGGATGGGTTAGGCGATACTTAGGGGCTGCTGAATAAGTGGTGTGGTGAGGGGGAGCAAGGGAGCTGGGGGAGCAAGGGTACATTTTCCTGACAGGGGCGCTTCCATTTAAAACGCCCACTGGCAAATTGTTCATTCCAGATGTGGTAGGGTAGCAGGGCATCTAATGCGGCTTGAGTGCTGATTTGAAAAATATCGGTAATGGTTGTCCAACTGCCAATCCGTACCGTTTGCGGTTGTTAATGGCATTGGCAACGATTAAAACTAATTTTTTAAATAGATTGTCTTATTTTGATTCATAATTCATAATTTAGATCATGTCCAGCCAGATTGTTCGTAAAGCCGTAATTCCCGCCGCCGGATTTGGTACTCGCCTGTTTCCAGCTACAAAGGTGGTGAAAAAAGAACTATTTCCAATTATCGATCGCGATGGGCGGATGAAGCCAGTAATTTTAGCGATTGTGGAGGAAGCAAGGCGTGGCGGTATCGAAGAAATTGGGATTGTGGTGCAACCGAGCGATCGCGCCATTTTTGAGGCGTTCTTTAAAACTCCCCCGAAACAGGCACTTTTGGACAAACTCTCTGGTTCAAATCAGGACTATTGTCAGTATCTGCAAGAGTTAGGAGAGCGGATTACTATCTTAACCCAGGATGAGCAAGAAGGTTATGGTCATGCGGTATTCTGTGCCAAAGATTGGGTGAATCAAGAGCCTTTTTTACTGTTACTTGGTGATCATGTTTATACCTCCGATACCGAAATTCCTTGTACTCGTCAGGTGGTAGAACTTTATGAAAAAACGGGTCAAAGTGTGATTGGTTTGACAGAAATGTCCGCCGAGATTATCCATAAAGCGGGTTGTGTGACTGGGGTTTGGCAGGAGATGAATTCTATTTTAGCGGTGACACAAGTCTGTGAAAAACCGGATCTGGACTATGCGCGATCGCACTTACGTGTTGAAGGGATGGCGGAGGATAAGTTTTTAGGGATTTTTGGCATGTATGTCCTCAAGCCGAAAATCTTTGAGATTCTGGCTGACAGTATTAATCAGAATCAGCGCTATAAGGGGGAATTTCAGTTAACCACAAGTCTTGATACATTACGCCAAGAGGAGGGATTGATGGGATATTGGGTCAAAGGACAATATTTTGATACCGGAATGCCAGAGTTTTATCGACAAA
>CAKZMA010000867.1 GCA_937127375.1 uncultured Coleofasciculus sp.
CAATACTCTAACCAGTTTCCTATATAGTTGCTTACTGTTTCTTTATGATGCAGGTAGTAAAGAATTGTGGCATAAACTTGCTCTAGAGTTAACCAGGAATAAGTTTGGGCTATTTCTTCGGCTGTACGGCGGCGATAGATGTATTCGTACAGGATGGTTTCAATTCCAATCCGTGTGCCTTTGATACGAATATCATCAGGGGTAATGAAGTCTAAGTAGTCTTCTAGTTGCATGAGTCAATCTTTTAGCGTGAGCAAGGAAGTAATCACCCCTAGACTACCATAAAGGGCAGTTAGAGATTATAATCAACAGCAGCATTGCTTTGAGCATCGTAAATCAACCAATTCTTCTGGATTCTATTAATTTACATCTGTGACTATCGATAATACCATTGACTAAACCCTTGTCTGACGGCTATAGATATTAAAGGAGTGAGAGTAGATTCATAAGCAGATTTTAAAATTGGCAAATCAAGAAGATCATTTTCATTATATATTTTTAAGTCATTGATATAAGCTTCAATATAATTGCTCCATTTTTTCCTCCCCATGATTTTCTTGGAAATAGAAAGCCCTATGTGCTGTAGATTCACAAAGTTATCAATATAGTCATCATTAGGGAGATAATTGGATTTTGATGAATTCACCTCTGGAAACGTTGGGATTAAGTTCCAAGGCTGATCGTGAGCGACAAATGACCAAGGCAAATAATGATCCAGGGAAAAACCGGAAGAAGGCAGAGTTCGCTTGGAGTAAATGCACTGTAGATTCGTTTGTTGTAAAATCAATTTCCAGTAAGCTTTTTGATTATTCAGAGAACCTCTTTCTTGAGGTGGGAATAGCTTGTTCGCAATAGCAGGCACATTAGGATTACGTTGCTGCATATACTTGAGCCATTCCCAAGATGCCCAAGCACGAACAATTGAATAGTTATTTTCTAGGTATGATACCCATTCGGGATGTAAAGTGATCGAACTGCAATCCTTATAGAGACTCGCATCAAAGCGGTACAACGGTTTTTTACTATCAAAGAGTGCAGCGGCTAGGTTGACAATTTCTTGTTCGTCATCACCCGGATTCGTTCGCTTCTTTCTACCCGCCTTGCTTGCTTTTACTTCTTGTTCAAAAAACGGTCGAATCAAGAGAAATGGTACATATCGTTTGAGACTTGAAACAATATCTTCTATGGGTTGATCACTAATTATTCTCCGCAAGTGTTTTTTGCCTGTATCATTAAAGATTATTTTTGTATCCGAAATATTAATATAAAGAAAGTCTAATTTATCAGCTATTTTATCTTGTAGACCAAAGGACAGCTTGAAATAAGTGTGCGGATACCAAGCATTAGCCAGCATTTCAATAATAATTTCTTGAAAACTAATTGGTGATAAAACATCAAACTGTCGCCTTTGTATAATATCCAAAATTGAAATAAAAAAAAGATATTTGTAGGAATTTGTCGTTTTTTTTAATAGCCTAGAGAATGCCGACACATCCACTGTGTCAGATTTGGGCAATTCCTGGATGGGAGTTGCCATCAGATCCATTTCTCCAGCCTGAGTTGGGTCAACTAGATAAAACTGGATAAAGTCCTTGGCGGCGGTTGGATTGAGTTCTCGAAGCACTCTGACAATACTAGCGACAGTTTCAGCCGTCGGATCGGTTTGTTCATGGAACCAGCGAAATACCACAGGGCGGTCAACTCCCAATGCACTTGCCAGACTGCTTTGACTGATGCTGTATGTTTCTAGTACGTGTCGAAGTGCTTTGCCTGCCTGTCCCATAGGTTTGATTACGTCAAAAAAGCGTAAGCTAGAATCGTTAACTTTAATAATAACACTTTACAGGTAATTAGTTAGCGTTTATGATAACTTTATTGCTCAGAGTTTCGCCCCTGGCATAAAGCTCTATCCCTCTGAATACAGGGCTTGCAAGACAAAAGGCAGCGCTTCACCTCCTACAGATCGTCGCTGCCTTTTGGGTTCCATTCCGTATTGAAAAGGAGACCTTCAACCATGATAGAACGTTCAAGCCATCTACAGGATTGCCCTTGGGCGGTTGTTCGGATTTTGCCCAAGTGTCAGCGTTGCGTTGTCGCCCGTTACTATAATCGTCAAGACGCGGATGACTCTCTCAGGCTGTTGCGGCGTTTCATTCCAGCAGCAGTATTCGAGCTAATCTTCGATCCTGTGGTTGAGAAAATTCTGGTTAACAAGCCTGATGTCTAAAGTGATTCTGGCTTTCTCAGGTGAGTTAAATCTCTGAGAAACTCGTTGAAATCCCCCCATTTTGGGGGGAAGCCAGGAATTTTGGCGAAGGATTCTTACACAGCAAACCTGAAAAATCTGTAATAACTATGCAACCACTACGTCATCGGATAAACCCCAAAACTTTTGTCATTACTCTCCGCCAAATTGCCAAATACTTGAAAATCAAGCCAGAGCGTATCCTGAATTGGGAAAAATGGTACAATGTCCTCTGGGTACATATCCAGGGACTCGGTAGTTATTTTATTAGTTACCGCCAACTCGAACAATGGATTGCTGCTTGTCGTACTTTGATACGCTTTTGCCCAAACTTGCAAGCTCTTAACTCCCTTTGGCAAAGCATTATTCAGGAAGCTTATCGATATACAGAAGCAGCGTTTTCCCGACTCGATACTATCTTTCAACAAAGATT
>CAKZMA010000868.1 GCA_937127375.1 uncultured Coleofasciculus sp.
GAACCTTCGACCGGGTTGGCTGCTACCTCACGAGTCAGTAGTCCTGGAAACCCAAACTGGATGAACAGGGAAAGAATGGCTCCCAAAGCAACAGCAGCGGAGAAAATCTCATATCGCTCAGGTCCGAGGACACGAGCGAGAATGATATAGAAGAGAAATGTTAGAGCGAGAGTTGCTTCTCCCACCAGAACATAGAGATAGGACAGATCTAAACGACTAAGTAGAGTTCTCACAGTCAGGTAAAGTGATTTAGATTACCTCCCTGAAAGCAGGGAGAGATTTGTACTGAAAGTTACAACACCGGGATTGTTGGAGATACTAGGATTAATAATACACTGCTCCAGAGAATAATCTTTAGATCGCCTATCTGCGACGGTAAAATTTAACTTTACTGAATCTTTACAAATTATGGGGGATATTCACCGAATCTTAAAAAAACACTTAAATAAAGAGAAGGATTATAGCTTTTTGCTATTATTGCTTTTCAATTAATATTTATGGTATTATGTTTGCTTAATTAAGCGAATTAAGGAATTGATGAATACACAGATAAGGGGATAACTATTTCATTCACTGTTAACTACGATTGCCGAGGGCTTAAGGTGGTTAATAGCTATTTAACCGTCTATACCTTTTAGGTAGTCATCAATAAGCTATAAATCGTCTAAAATTTAACTCTAAAAACACCTCTATAGCAACTCTGTAAGAATAAGCCCTTTTCTGAGTTTTTTTATTCTTTAGATAATCGATAGATACACTCAATAATTTTGTTGATTGATCATGAAAACAAAAGCCCTAGGTACAGTAAAAAATTCATCCGAAACCGATTGGATAAGACGATGGAGTCCCATTGGCTTAATTTTGCTGCTAACCACAGCATTATACCTTTATCAATTAGGAACAGAAAGCTTGTGGATTGATGAACTATATAGCGTTCATGATGCCAAGCCAATAGAATTAAACCACTCACTCATACTCAAAATCGCCACAATACGTCCCCTCTATTACATCCTGCTAAAAATCTGGATGCTATTTGGCACCAACGATGCTTGGTTGCGGGGATTAGCTGTCATTTTTGGCTTGGGTAGTGTCTTTCTAGTCTACCTGCTCGGTCGTCGTGTTGCTGGAGAAGCAACGGGTCTCATTTCTGCCCTTCTCTTAGCGCTCTCGCCGCTATTCATCAATTTTGCTCAAATGGTACGGATGTACTCGCTGGGGACTTGTTTAGCGATAGGAGGTAGTCTGGCTTTAGCCCATGCCCTTGAGAAACCTACTGCTTCTGCAATGGGGTGTTGGGCAAGTACACGTATTTTAATGTTTCTGACGACACCACTTAATGGCACCCTCCTGCTTCCAGATGTTCTGTTATTTGGGTTGAAGTTTCGCAAACAACGCCGTGTTTTATTAGCCTTCAGCAAGTGGCTGTTACTCGTCATTGTATTCTGTCTTCCCTCTGCATTTAGTCTCGTTTCTGGAACAACGTCAGCCGTGGGTGGGTGGTTGTCTGAACCTGAACAGGCAGGTTTGGTAGAGATTATCCGCAAGTTGAACCATTTTACGGCTTTTCCTTTCCCTTCCACCTCAAAGCTGATGAGCCTGTTTTACAAGACATATACCTTAATGTTGGCAGGCTTGCTAGCGATCGCACTGTTCAAAAAACACCGTTCAGCACGCCTTCTATGGGTGGCAGCGTGGGCGTTTTTGCCTTCAGCGATGTTATACTTTGTTTCTCAACGATTATGGGTTGACCGTTACATCCTGTTTGTTGCCCCTTATGTACTTATTCTCTTAGCCGCAGGCTTTCTCCGAGTCTGGCGTTTACAGCGAATCCTAGCGATTGGTGTGGTAATAGTTTATGCGATCGCGGTCAGTGGTGGGTTAGTGCGCTACTATACTGTGCAAGACCGCCAAGATTGGCAAGGCATAATGCAGACGATTAGCATTAATGAAAAACCCGGTGACATTATCGTTTTATCGGGAGGATCGGCTTCTGAAAAAGCGCCTCTAGCACTGAGGCATTACTATCAAGGTGCAGCCCCCATCAAGCGTCAACCAGAACTTTGCCCTACGACCAAAATCAAACCGTCAACTGTAGAGAATGCGCTGCGTAGCTTATCACCTTTTCCCTCTCGCCTCTGGCTAGTCTGCGGAGATTTTGACCAAAAGGCGTTTCAAAGGGTTTTCGGAGAGACATTCGACTGGCAAAGCTGGCATCAATTTGCCAATTGGAACTTTTACCGAGAAAACGATTACCTGAACCTTGTTCTAGTAACACCAAAAACCAGTAATTTGGTCGCCCCGCCTATTCATAGCATAAAAGGAAAGTGACAGTAGGCGAACAGACTCTTACTGTCCTATTTAACTGAGCAGTATTGCATCTAATCTTGTATCGAGGACGATTCATGGTCAATCGTTTAACCAGTCGCCCACTTCTTATTGCAGGTTTACTTGTCGTCTTTATTGCGCTTGCGCCCATTGTGGTGCTGTTCAGCCACCCACCCACTTATCTCTCCCCAGCACAACTGCTGACTGATCCGTTTCTACAATTGCCCACTGACACCTCTGTGCGCGTCGTTTGGTTTACAGAATTTGCCGGAACCCGTCATAGTGTAGCTTACGGACAAGGATTAAGACAGGTGGCGATCGCGCATACCACCAAACTCAGTCGCACCCGGGAAGACCAAAAATCCCGTGTTGGTGAGCAAACCGAAGATGCTCAAGTTTACCAGAAACCGACGCTAAGGGATATCTGGCGACATGAAGCCGAGGTAACGAGACTCACTCCAGGTGAACGAGTTCCCTATCAAGTAACCAGCGTGCGGAATGATGGACAAATCGTCAAGAGTAACCCATTTACCTTAGCCACCGTACCTCCCCCTGATACCCCCCTGAAAATTCTGCTCACCTCAGATCACCAACTCATGCCCATGACAGCCGCCAATTTACAAAAGGTAGCAGAAACTGTGGGTAAAGTGGATGCCATTTTTCTCGCCGGAGACTTAGTAAATATTCCCGATCGCGCTTCCGAATGGTTTGATGATAATCGCGGCGGTGCTTTCTTTCCGGCGCTTCAAGGTCAAGCTGATTATAAACTAGAGAAGAATAACATTACTACCCGCTACACCGGAGGTGAGTTAATTCAACATGCGCCCTTATTTCCCGCCACAGGAAATCACGAGGTTATGGGACGATTTTCTACAGATAGGGGATTAAATGACCAGTTCAATGACCCCATTCCTCGCCAAGTTGCAGCAGAACTATATCAACAAGATTCCGCTCAGTCAAACTCGAATAACCCTCTCATTTGGCTCAAAGAGCATTCCTTTAATACCGACACCTACAACGAAATTTTTACGCTACCGGGAAAAGAGAACTATTATGCCATTACTTTTGGTGATATTCGTCTAATTTCCCTGTATATTACCAACATCTGGAGAACGCCCAGCCTCAAACCCAATGCCAAAGGACGATATCGGGAACGAGAAGCAGATTTAAATAATCCCACAGCTTGGGGATATGGACAGCACATTTTTGAACCGATTAAACCGGGAAGTCCACAGTATAACTGGCTCAAGGCAGAACTCAACAGTCCAGAGTTCCAACAAGCCAAATACAAAATCGTTATGTTTCATCATCCGCCCCATTCCTTAGGAGACAATATTGTCCCACCTTATACTGACCCTGTACAAATTGTGGAACGGGATAGGAATGGAACGATTACGGCGGTGCGGTATGACTATCCCTCCCAAGCTGATTATATTATTCGGGATGTGATTCCCTTACTCGAAACCGCAGGTGTACAACTGGTTTTATATGGACATTCTCATCTCTGGAATCGCTTTGTGAGTCCTCAAGGAATCCATTTTCTGGAATCATCAAATGTGGGGAATACTTATGGGGCTTATCTGGGCGAAAAGCAGCGTAACGTACCAGAGGGGAAAGGATACGCGGCGACGGGTGATCCCAATGGATTAGAGCCAATTCTGCCAACCATTGCACCATTGCGAGGGGAAAATAACCAACCCTTACCGTATATTTCCAGTAACGATATCACCGTATTTAGCATCTTAGACACCAGCACAGGAATCGTCAGCAGCTATCGCTTTGATACCAGGGAACCCGACTCAGACATAATCAAGTTTGATCAATTTCAAATCGCCCCG
>CAKZMA010000869.1 GCA_937127375.1 uncultured Coleofasciculus sp.
GTGGGGGTTCTCCATTATCAGAGAACGTGAAAGGGTTTATGGAACCGCGCTTTGGAGCTGATTTTAGTGGGGTGCGGGTGCATACGGGCGGTGAAGCGGTGCAGATGAATCAGGAGTTGGGCGCTCAGGCGTTTACTCATGGAAGTGATGTTTATTTTGGAGCGGGGAAGGAGCCGGGGAATAATGAGTTGACCGCGCATGAATTGACTCATGTTGTGCAGCAAAGTGGGGGGGCTGTGCAGCAGATGCAGCCACAAAGACACCAGGGACAGGAGTCCGAAGAACACAAGGAAAATAAAACAGAACTGCGGGATAACCTAAAAGCAGGGATTGAAAACCTCTCCGACATCGAAACCCACGTCGTTCAGCTATTTACTGCCCCTCCGGCTGCCCCTCCAGTTGCAGGTGTAAGAAACGGAAATCTTAACGGGAATGGTGTTCCTGACGAAAGCCATATCACAACCCGGCATGGTCAACCCAATGACCTTGTGGGAACAGTTCCCGGGGTAAACATCAATGGTTGGCCCTATATTCAAGGTGTGAATGCCACGGGAACTTGGGTGAGATTTCATCTAGTAAACCAGCAAATCGGAGGACTGGGAAATCAACAAAATCTAGTTCCGACTAGTCAGGCTACAAACCACGATGCCACTTGGAGAAATTTTGAGCGAACCTGCCAACATCACGTAGGACAGAATACTAGCGTTCACGTAACTGTTGATGTACAGTACCCTCCAATCAATGCTGGGGCAGGATTAGGTACAGTAGGCGCAAACCAGCACTTTTACCCTACCCAGATATCAGCTCGCTGCTACCTCTGGAATGCTGGACAAAACAGATATGTTTTAAACGCAAACGGTGCTCCAGTCAATCAAAATACTTTCGATGTTCAAATTGTCCCTTTCCCCTTGCTTCCCCCTGCGAATGCCGCTCAAACCGATCTTAGGCAGCAAACACCTGGCTGGTTAAGAAATACTTTAACAGGAGGCAGAATTAATCAGAATGAAGCAACTCAATTACAACAAGCCCTCCAGCCAGGAAATACTATAGATGATTACATTGGCGAGTCCGAAGAACCAACAGTTGAGAGTCAATTATTAGACGCTTTAGATACCTTTCTTTTTGTGGACTTGCAGAGAGGTTCAGTGCCACAGCAAGGGCAGATACATATCTTAAATGGAATCTATCATATTTGATGCCATAAAAACAACTATATAACTATATAAATTGACTAAAAATTAAGTTAGGAAGAGAGAATATAAATGAATTTTTCTACACGATTTAAATTGATGGCAGAAAATCTTAATGCTAACAGAGCCATAAAAATCATAGAACTTGTTTTCAATCCCCCTGCATTAGAGGCAGAGATAGATCAGGCAAAGAAACTGGCCAAGGGAGTGCTTCCTACAGATGTGGAGACTTTTTTTCGAGAGATGAACGGCTTTAATCTAGAATGGGAACATAATGTTGAAGCAATCAAACAACATAATGATTTTGATAAGGGTTTTATAAAAATTCTTCCAATCCTAGATATTTTTAGTAGTTGGAAAGGCATCACCTGGTTTGAAAAAAGTGAAGAAGACAACGAGTATAAACCGGTAAAACCACTAGATTATTTTGCTCCTGAAGCCTGTGTTGCATTTTATCAAAAGGCAGAGGAGATTCCACTAAATACAGTTTACTATCACTATTTCGGAGAATACTTGGAGGATACCAGATATACCTTTAAGGAGTACATAGACCGACTCTTAGCCTCACGAGGTTATTTCTATTGGAGTCAAACCTTATGTGAAGGGCTACAGAAAAGTCATGAAGTCGCAGTTTTTAGAAAGAATATGCCTTTAATCTTTAATGATTACAACGATGACCTATTTCATCCAAAAACGGTTGCTAAATAGTGCGATCGCTCCCTTGGTAGGGTGGAGCGTTGAGATCGCCTGTAATATTCTCCCAGCAAGGAATAACGGATCAGTTCTACCAGTCAGTTACTGATCTCAAACTGGGTGTGACACCTAACAGTACCAAGGGCGATTATGAGAGTAGTAGATGTACCCTTAGGACACAAGAGAGAGTTACATTAGAGAGTGGCTCTCTTGTTTATTTTTAGATTTTAGCTACCTAATGTAGCAATAATTTGACTCGCCTTGCCACCCTGGATTAAACCTTTTTTTTCCTGAGAAAACCAAGGCTGGCTATAATCCCCACTCCTGTTGCGACTCCGCTACCACCTTCTGGCACACTTGTGCTATCCCGCTCCTGATCAACCATCAAATTGTCCCAACTTAACTCTGTTCCAAAATCAAAAAAAACGTCCGTCCTCAATGCAGAAAAGTCTCCCTCCTCTGCCACCCAACCGACAAAATCAAAATCACCATTATCGCCAGAAAATTCAAACAACTCCTCTCCGGCAGAATCAAAACCTACCAAAGCATACTGATATGACTCCTCAGAAATTACATCCAATCCTACTCCCCATACTTCTCTATCGAACGCCATCTGAACCGTAAAGTCACGATTTGGAACCCTCACTACTGAGCCGTCAGAGATCCTCACATTGAGTGGATTCGTAGGGAAAGGCTCTAAATTTATAAATACATCCGTTGGCAACTCTCCAGTTGCGTATTGCCCATCGGGAATATTATTGAAATCTTCCAAGTTAATTTGTTTACCTTGAACAGCTTCTAACCATTCATCTCGATCCGTGAAAAACTCATAAGCTTTTGCGTGTTCTCCTACTAATCCTGTGAGTAAGACAGCGCCAGCAGCAACAATAGATATTTTGGGGTAGGTACTAATCATATGGAAACCTAGTGTTAACTTGTTGTAGGTATAATACAGACATCTTCAACAATAACGTCTTGTTGAAATGACTGAAAATAGATTCAGTCTAATTTGTCATTAAAATTTGGCAATTTTATAACACCTTGGTTACTTTTACCCCTACTAACAAAGCTAGCAAAGCTAGAACAGAAGTAGGTTCGGGGATGGATTTGGGTTCATCTTCAAGTACAAACCCAATACCTCTCACATCCTCGTAATCACCGGAGCCAATAACAGCACTAATGCCTGTTGTTGGATCAATTGTGAAGAGAGAGTCGTGCGCCCCGAACAAGGTACCATCAGGAGCAAATGCAATTGTCTGGATATTGGCACTACCTCCCACATTTTCGTTTATATCAGTAGCTAATCCTGTAAGTGGATCGATGGTGACTAAACCGACTGAACCCACATTCCATCCATAAAGTGTACCATTTGGCGAGAAAGCTAAACCTTGAATTCCTGCTTCTGTACTGCCGATAAGTGTTCCAATTCCAGTATTGATATCGATGGTATAGAGTTCCGATTGATCATTGCCAAGTACATTGTCAGTAACGGCAAATAGAACATCACTAGGTGAAAAGGCAAGACCTCGCACAGAAACGCCCTCACCGAGGAGAAGATTTACAACTCTGCTACCAGAACCTGTTTCTGGCTCAATTCCTACCAGCAGTTCACTAGCATCAGGATCAGTTACTGAGAAAAACCGCCCCGAACTGTCATCAGCAAGAGAGTTTAACCCAAAAAATCCAGATGAGTCAATTGTTGTGCCTACGCCTGTATTTTGGTCTATTTTTATTACATCCCCTTCGTAAGAAACACCAAGAATAGAAGCTGCGTTCACTGAAGCTGATAGTACCAAGCTTAGAGGAACACTAGCGGCTGCAACGGCAAATTTATGATGGATACTAGCCATTATTTTATAGTAAATGCTGGTCAGATCATAACTTCTTGTAGACATTGTACAAGCATCTTCAACACAAAGTTTCGGTAAATTTTCATCTTCACAGAATCTTTATAGTATTAAGGAATGAAAAACCTTATATACGTAAACAATCAGTTTTCCCGCGCCAATCCTTTATCTCCAATTCCTTCATGGCTGCTCTCCTGTCAGAAACCATTGCAGCCAGCCACTTCTGACTCTCAACCAATTACCCGAACTGGATGATTTAATCCGTAAATCCAAATGTGGACCAGTCGAACCACCACTGTTTCCTGTCCAAGCGATCGCTCTTTTTCTCTTGACTTTTACTTTTTGCCCCGGTTCAACCAAACACCGGGACAAGTGCAACAGTTTAAACTGGAGTGTGGGGAATTCTTCCGACGTGAATGTGGCATACAACCCA
>CAKZMA010000870.1 GCA_937127375.1 uncultured Coleofasciculus sp.
GCCCTTACTTGGTTCCCAAGCCCTTACTTGGTTCCCAAGCCCTTACTTGGTTCCCTTGGTGACCAAGCCCCTACGAATGCCCGGTATATAATGGCAAACGCGATCGCACTCCCTCTGCTCCCAGACGTTCCACGCCTTACGTCTCTACAACCCCTTGACGGAGCGTGCGCCCCTAGGATACGGGTTAATTTGGCTCTGGGAATAATTAATTGTATCTGAATCAATGTTTAATCCTTATCGTCATCAACAACAGTCAAGTATTCCCTCCAAACCGGGTTAAGAGTGAGGATGACAACGCCATATCAACCTTTCACCCTTCTCGGAGCCGGTTTCTTGACCGATGTCCTAGAGGGGTGTTCAGAACCTACCGATGTTTTTACGCTAGCTGGTAACTCGGAAGACTGAAAGCTTAGAACCTTGGCACACGCCAGCAGCTTGGTTTCAGTAGGCACTTTAAGCTTTGACGCTAACTTGAAGAACTCAAGCGTTTTAATGAAGCTAAACGTGGGATCTGGAAGATAGACAACCTGTCCAGAACGAATGGTTATCCCCTGGCGACTGGATGACTGAAAGGCATGATGGAGATTATGCCAGCCTTCACCCAGAGTTAGAAAGGCTACTAACTTATTATTGCGACTGAGATCATCAGTGATAAAAGGTTGTTCCCCCACAATATGGCAAAGGGAGTTGACGGTTTGCACGCCATGAAACAGCAGCGTTGTGCTGAGAAAAAAAGCCCCCAGATATTCAACACCACCGATGAAATAAGAAATCACTCCCAGTGCTACTAGAGGGATAAAGTGCAAACGATCAATCACCTTTAAAACAGTATCACTCTCAACATCGGCAGGTAGCTTGTCAGGAAAAAAGCGGGGAGATAATAGCCAACCTCCTTGAGACCAATAGAATCCTCCGATCCCTTGAACGGGTGTATAGGGGGAATGGGGATCGAGATCTTGATCGACATGCTTATGATGGGCTATATGGTGCGCTTTCCACCAACTTGGACCCATCTGTCCCGCCGATGCTCCCACAATACTTCCCAGCCATAGAACTGGAGCAGGAGCCTGATAGCTTTTGTGGGTGAGTAGTCGATGGTAGATGCCGGTTGTTGCCAGCATACGGATGACATATAAAAATATGATCCATAGGCAAGCGCCCCACGATAAACCCGTGATTAAAACAAGTAACGATCCGATATGGCTAAAGATAATCAGCGTTGGACCGATTAGATAAGAAATAATTGTCAGTGGAGAATACTGTTTCATTTTGTTATATTGTCATAAAATGATGGTGGAATAAGCCGTTAATGAAACCTGCCCCTAGTTTCCTTTTCCTATTACCGAAAAACTCCTCTGACCTACAAAACAACCACATAACCTACCCTTGTCAAGTCATGCGGTTCAATGTAACTACTGAATACTAAGTTCAATTATTAATTGAGTTAGCATCAAGCTATCTTCAAATTGAAAATCTAAAGTAGAACAATACCTACGTTGGCTAACTCTTCAAAAAATCTGATGAAAACAAACTTTTGACCCTTCGCGACACTCAAGGGCATACTTTTAAACTCCCCAAGAGTGTTACTAGGCTGCCTTTTTGGGTGGTAGGACAACTTTCTTCGCTAAACCCACTCCTTGCAGCAGTTGAATTGCCCACCATGTCATATCGATTTCCCACCATTTACGTCCAGCCGGAGCAACATTGGGATGAGCGTGGTGATTGTTGTGCCAACCTTCTCCGTAGGTTAAGATTGCTGCCCACCAGAGATTTCGAGACCCATCATTAACTTCATAAGTTTGATAACCACGCAAGTGAGTGGCAGAATTAATCAACCAGGTGCTGTGCCACAGTACGACAGCTCGGACAAAGACACCCCAGAATACAAATTGCCATCCCCCGATTACGTAAAGCAATAGACCCAGAGGAAGTTGTAACAATAAGAAATAGCGATCTAACCAGCGATAATAAGGGTCTCTTGACATATCGGGAGCATTTTTCTGATACACTTCGTAATCAAAAAAGTCGGGCTTATGATAGAACAGCCAAAGCATGTGACTCCACCAAAATCCATACCGTGCTGAGTAAGGGTCTTTGTTGGCATCTTCTGGATGAGCATGGTGCTGACGGTGTCCTGCTACCCAGAAGATTGGTCCTCCTTGTAGAGCTAAAGCCCCGATGGTGGTCAGGATATATTCTAACCACTTAGGCACTTGAAAACTCCGATGGGTCAAAAGCCGATGATAGGCTAAACAAATGCCAATGCTGCCAAAAAGCCAATGGAGAAATATCATTACTCCCAAGGCTGACCATGAAAAAAACCAGGGTGCCATCAGTGCTAAGGCGTGAATCGTGCCAAAAAATAGCAGACTGGGCCAATGGAAGGGTAAGTTAGTGCGACTTTGAGGAGGCACTGAGATTGAATGATTAGTCATGAGAATCGTTACAGTAGGAATTGATGTGCAAGTGTTGCTTACACTTCTATCATCAGCTTAACGATTTATCTATCAAAATGCAAGTGTTACTTACATTACTAAACTATGTCTCGTACCAGTTCTGCAACACGAGCGCGTTTGATTCAAGCAGCGCTTGAGTTGTTTACCGTTCAGGGGGTTACGGAGACGACCACACGTCAGATTGCTGAATTAGCCCAGGTTAATGAAGTCACACTGTTCCGTCACTTTGGGAATAAACAAGGATTACTCTTAGCCGTGATCGAAGACTCTGGGGTGTTTACCCGTCTGGGCGAATCACTCAGATCTCAAGTCGATCAGACAACGACGTTTGAGCAGGCGCTGATTAACTATGGACGCGATCGCCTTCAGGTTCTCACGCAAATGCCAGAGTTACTGCGCTCTGTGGTGGGGGAGTCGGGAAAATATACGGTTGAGCATCGTCAGGCGTTAGGAGAAGGGGTTACTCAAGCCAACCTGGACTTTGCTGATTATCTTACCACCGTGATTCAACGCGATCGCTTATCATTGCGATTGTCGGCGGAAAAATTAGCCAGCTTGGTTAATGTGATGTTATTCGGGTATCTGGTGATTGAACTAACTAGCGAGTTCCACCAGCTTTGGCAAAGTCAGGAGGAGTTTTTGCAAAGTTTGGTCGAACTCATCTTACACGGAGCTTTTGCAGACGGAGAGCTACAGAGACGGGAAGAGACACAGAGACGGGAAGAGGTGGAGGAAGAGCCGGGAAGCGGCGACACAGGGAAGACAGTGCGCCAGCCTGTCCCCGATTCTTCACTGAATGCGCCTTCTCCGGTGATCTTCTCTGAGACTGTAGCCGATTTACCCGCATCGTTAGTTCACGAAATTTTGCAACAAGCGAAAAAAAGCGGATTACGGGATTATGCTCTTGCCTATATCCTCTTTGGTGCGGGGTTGCGGATAGAAGAAATTACTGCCTTAGAGCGATCGCACCAAATTAGTGACGCCCACAGACATTTGTTGCAAGTGACTCACGGTAACGTGCGCCAAGTCCCTGTCAATCAGTGGATTATGGGCAAACGCTATGGTTCTTACACCCGCAATCCCTTAAACCAATGGCTCAAAAGTCGTAAAGATGATCGCTCACCTATGTTTGTCAATGAAGCCTTAGAACGGATGTCTGTGCCAGAATTAAGAGCCGCATGGCGTAACTTTACCGCTAAGTTGGAAACGCCATCTCCCTCAATTGAGCAAGCGCGACAGACTTGGTGTGTGGAACTGTTAATGCGAGGAATGAATGTGGAGGATTTGAGTATTTTAAGCGGTTTGGATGTGAAACAATTAGAACCTTATGTGCGTCGGTCAAGGGAAAAAACGGCATTGGAGCGGGCGATTCGTTTAGATCAAAAACCTTGAGTAGGGATTGCTGAATATGTATTATAGTGAGGATAGGGAACAGGGAACAGGGAACAGGAAACAGTTGTAGTGCGAGCGAGACGCTCGCGATTTTGCATGTTTTTATTTATCAAGGTAAATTGGCTTGCACTCAATGAACCTTTAATTGTCCTTAAATCTATTAAAAATGGCATGAATAATACAGTTATACTCAATTCTTTTGAACAGGCGCTATAGCAGTAGACACATCGATTAGGACTTTCGGCATCATTGTAGAGACGTTGCATGCAACGTCTCTACATAAATGATGTGTCCTAACCACTATGGCGGTTGCTATAGCCCTACGCTAGGCGTGTATTTACACATTAGAAATGGAGGCTTTATCAGGAGTGCCTTAGAACATTTATACTGTAACCACGCGAGAGCGTACTGCTATATAATTAAAAAAATCCGCGACTTACCTCCTGGAAAACTTGAAGAAGTAGCCGATTTGGACGCAGCGAACAGCATCGGATGATGGTTCGATAATCCACTAAACTTTCGGATAAGACATTTGCCAAGGTCTGGAATAATCCAGATGATGCTAACTCCTAGGCGGGAACTTCAACTTGCTGATTTCCGGCTAAACCAAATGCCTGGTGAATGGCTTGTAATGCTGTCACCCCTTGCTCTTTATTCACCACACAACTAATTTTTATTTCCGAGGTGGTAATCATTTGAATATTAATTTGGTGTTGAGAAAGGGCGGCAAACATTCGCGCTGCTACACCAGGTTGTCCAATCATCCCTGCACCAACAATACTGACTTTAGCAATATCGGCATCAAGGAGAACCTCGCCGTACCCTAAAATAGGTGCAGCCTCCTGGAGAATTTGCTGGGCATTTTCCGCCTCAGCTTGGGCGACGGTAAAGGCAATATCCCGTGTGGGAATTCCATCAATTACTCGACAGCGCTGAGATTGAATAATCATATCCACGCTAATGGTTTGCTCGGCTAAAATACTAAATATTCGAGCCGCCATACCCGGACGATCAGGAACATAGCGAATAGCTAAACGGGCTTGATTTTGGTCAAGAGCAACACCTCGGACAGGGGTTGACTGTAGAGACGTTGCATGCAACGTCTCTACACCGCTATTGGTGGTATCGCTTTTACGAAACTTGCCCTGATTCAGTTTTGACCCTTCGCTGGCTGCAAGGGAATTATCGGTTAACTCTGTTGGTAAACGGGCGGGGGAACTCTTAATATTAAACTGGTCACACAAAACCGCGATCGCACGATTACAATCAGCCGCATCAATCACACAGCTTACTTTTACCTCAGAGGTGGAAATCATCTGGATATTGATCCCCGCATTTGCCAGGGTGGTGAACATTTGCGCCGCAATCCCAGGATGTCCAATCATTCCCGCCCCCGCGATCGCGATTTTGGCGATATTCGATTCCACTAAGACTTCCGCCTCATCAGCACTGGGATTAGTAGGGCTACGAAACGCGGGTGCGATCGCTTCAGCGACGGCTTCAGCCCGTTTGAGAATACCCTTACTCACACTAAAGGCAATATCATTCGTATTCCCCTCGTGAATCGACTGGATAATTAAATCCACATCCAAATCTTGACCCGCAATCTCCCCAAACAATTGTGCCGCGACACCGGGATGATCCGGAACCCGTAGCATTGCCACTTTTGCCTGATCGGTATCAAATTCTACAGCATCGACCGAGCGAGCTATTTCTAAACCCTCTAACGAACGGGGTTGTGGCGTCGGAGAAATCACCTTTGTCCCCGGATCATCCGTCCAACTGGATAATACAACCAAAGGCATCCCGTAATTGCGAGCAATTTCCACCGCACGGGGATGCAGTACCTTCGCCCCTAAGCTTGCCAATTCCAGCATCTCATCGCAGGTAATCTCGTCCATGAGTTGAGCATCAGGGACTAAGCGCGGATCAGCGGTTAAAATACCCGGAACATCCGTGTAAATCTCACAGCGATCTGCCCCTAATGATGCCGCTAATGCTACGGCGGAGGTATCTGATCCACCGCGTCCCAAGGTGGTAATCTCTAAGTCAGTTAGACTACTGATCCCTTGAAAGCCCGCTACCACAACCACTTTCCCCTCGTTGATATGCCGAGAAATCCGTTCGGTGTGGATACTAAAGATACGGGCGCGGCTATATTGGGCTTCCGTGACAATACCCACTTGTGCGCCAGTCAGAGAAATGGCGGGTTGTCCTAATTCCTGCAACGCCATTGCCAAGAGCGCGATCGAGACTTGTTCTCCAGTGGAGAGTAACATATCCATTTCCCGACGGCTGGGATTGGCGGAAATTTCGTGAGCCAGTTTGACTAACCCATCTGTCGTTTTACCCATCGCGGATACGACAACGACTAAGGAGTTACCCGCTTTGACTGTTTTTAAGAGACGTTGAGCGACGGTTTGAATCCGCTCAACTGAACCAACAGAGG
The DNA here is from genome assembly GCA_937127375.1 of uncultured Coleofasciculus sp. Classification (GTDB taxonomy): domain Bacteria; phylum Cyanobacteriota; class Cyanobacteriia; order Cyanobacteriales; family Coleofasciculaceae; genus Coleofasciculus. The sequence continues at coordinate 6,298 of CAKZMA010000870.1, forward strand.
TTCCACCGTATTTTTGGACAACCAGCACCATAAATCTTGCTCCTACACCTTGTCATTTGTCATTTGTCATTTGTCTTATGTCATTTGTCAAGAGTCATTTAGTCGGGGCGGGTGTAGTGGCGTGGCACAGCTAAAATTGTGGAATAGATTTTGCGGTGAAACCGGGCGCAAGGATGGTGCCCCTACAATGCTAATCCACCAATTAAGGTGTGCCACGACAGTAGGGTGCGTTAGCGAAGCGTAACGCACCATTTCAAACGATAGTAGTGAAAGTGAACCCCTACATAATCTCCTTCATCTCCCTCATCTCCCTCTCACGATTGATGCAGGTATTCGATTAACTCACAAAGTCCATCGCCTTCCGTAGCGTTGGTTACATAAGCGGGTTTATAGTCCAGTTAATCCCGATAATCCAACACATTAGCCACGCCTACGGACAGGGGAAATAGCTGGGGATTAAATAAACTGGCATCGTTGGGACTATCACCAACTGTCAGAGAAGCCGAAGGGTAAATTCCTTTGAGTTCTTGCACTACCCGGAAGGCTAGCTGTTTATTAGCTCGGATGCTAGGGGGCAGCTTGTTACCTTTGCGGTTGTCGAATCTGCACTGGCGGTGATTGCGTTGGTTAAATGGAACCTTGCGATTGATCCGCCGCCCCCGCCGTCCCCGTCGCATCATCGCCCGTTGGCTCATCC
>CAKZMA010000871.1 GCA_937127375.1 uncultured Coleofasciculus sp.
CAACGATTCTGGAGTTGATGGGAGCGCCGATTCCGGAACGGTTGCAGGGGAAACCGTTGCTGTTGGGAAGGAGTGAGGCTGTCATTGATGGGGTAAGAACTTAACCAAAAATTTGTAGGCTGGGTTCTTGAATTGTCGGTTAAATCTTCTTAAAAACTAAGCCAGCGAAGCTCAAAACTATTTGGGTTTCGCTGTTCTAGAGATCTTACCTGTCAAGGGATCATGTCGCCTTTGTCGTTTTGGTTCTTGGAACGAAACTCAACTCTCAGGATCTCCTGTTGGGTTTCGCTATCGCTCTACCAAACCTACGTTTTGGGCAAAACTGACATGCTTCCTCTGCAACTCGACTACTTGCCTACCCACAGTTGCTTTGCAGTTTCTTTAAGGTTAAAACAGTATTCTTCATGGTTACTTCATATAAAAGCTGGGATTCAGAGTTTATATTTGTATACAAGAGTGAATGACTCAGGTACTGAGTTACCTGGGTTTTCTTCCCCAAGCTAGAGGGAATCGTTGTCAAACGGCTGTACAAGTAGGCTAAGACTCTAAATCTTTTAACAATTCCCAGGTAGGAGTTGTGTGAACCAAACAGAGGAATAGCTTAACGATGAAACTCCCATATCGGGTTAGTTCCAGCAATTTAGAAGATAAATCTAGACAAGACTTGAAAATGAAACCAGCAAAAACAATGAATCCCTTAGTTAAAGGTTTGCCGTTAGCGGCTCTTAGCGCTACCGTCCTAGCAGCTCATCCAGCGGATGCAGCTATTATAGGGACAAAAGGACAAGTAGAAATAGTTGACACTCCTGTTTGGCTATTAGATAAAACACCTAAAAGTTTCTCTCTTCAAGCTTTTGATGAAGAACAGAACGTTGTGTTACCTCAGGATGTTCAGATCAGCGATCCCACGAATTGGGACAGGCTATCCGATTTAGACGTCATCCCAAAAGGGACTCGGGTCAGTAGCCATTTCATATATTTTGCGAATCCAATAAGAGAGCGGCGTGGTGCTAGAGCTACAATAACCTTCGATGGACCGATTTTAGGTCTCATAGGAGATCCGGCTATTGCTAAACCGACATTTGAGATATTTTTTCCCAACCCAAATGCTCTTAGAAACGATATCGGTGGCACCTTAGATAGGTTTCCCGATGGTGGGGATCTGGGGATCATTACGGGAGATAGGGGAAATGTATTAGATGTTTACTTGACGACTCATGTAGGAAGAGAGGGATTGCGGGTGATTACGCAAGCACCTGCTGCCCCTGAACCTCTCACTATCCTTGGTACAGGAACAGCTTTAGGATTTGCTCCCTTGCTCAAAAGGGCATACTCGAAGAAAAAAAATAAAGAAAAGAACAAGGACTAATCTAGCTGCAAAAGCAATTAGACAAATAATTTCTGTCTGTGGAAACAAAAGTCATGATACACTTTCTATAAGATCCCCAGTGTTGTCAGTTTTTCAGATTGGGCATCTTGGGTATGAAGAGAGCTAGCTATTACAGTTTTGTAGTAGCTAGCTGAAGTTATAAAAAAATATTTAAGTTACTCAAGCAATGAAGCAAGTAGTTAAAGGGTTAGTCTATCCGCTGATCAAGTCGAAACCCGACTTCTTAATTATTGGAGCGCAAAAGGCTGGAACTACCTCCCTATATCGCTACCTCAGTCAGCATCCTCAAATTTTGGAGAACAATACATGGAAAGAGATCCGCTACTTTGACTTACCCGAAAATTATAGTCAAGGCTGGGGCTGGTATTTGGGGCATTTCCCTTCTAAAGTTCGCAAGGGAAACAAACTTACCTGTGATGCATCACCCAGTTATCTCTATTTTAAGCAGATCCCTAAACTGATCAAGCAAGATTTAGGAAATATCAAGATGATTGCTGTATTGAGAGAACCAGTTTCTCGTGCTTATTCAGCGTGGCAGATGTATCATAGTTTTGCCGATAATCCTAATGATACGCTGAGAAGTATAGCCGATCATAGAACTTTTGCCGAAGCAATTGAGCAAGAATTAACCCCTGAGTATAATACAGCAAAATATCCTTATGATTACATAAACAGAGGAAAGTATGCTGAGCAGCTAGAAAATTATTATAACTATTTTAACCCAGATAGCATTTTAGTTCTTAATAATGATGATTTTCGCCAAGATTTAGGTTCAGTATTGAATCAGGTATGTAATTTTTTGGATATAGGTCACTTGCCCCCGGAAACATTTGAAAAATTAAAACAGGAAAAGTATAATAAAGGAAAATATCAATTTAAAAAAACTCCTGCTGATCAAGAAAAAATAGAATTTTTGAAGAGTTATTTTACCCCTTTCAATGAGAAGCTGTATAAACTTTTAGACAAACATTATAATTGGTGAAGCTTATGATGAATGTCAGTTTTGCACCCTACCGCTCTTCTGTCACTTTCGGAAGGGCGAAGCCTGAAACCATTACTAGGATAGAGTTTGACGATTTGCGCCTATTTCATGAGTTTCTATCAGTTTCTCAATGCCCAAATGCTTGACAGAAAAGGCTTTCAGCAATCCGGTTTGATAGTTCTTTGCCCAGAGTGACAATAGAGCGCTACTCTCAGAACTTACGCAGCGAGAGCAAGACCATATCTATTGCAAATGCTTGGGAAAACGGTATGCCATATTGCCGCAGCCGATTAAATTAAAGTTCCTCTGACCCAGAATGATTCTAATGATAAAAGAATCGATAAAAAGAATAATCTATCCCCTCTATCCAATTATTAAGTCTCAACCCGACTTTTTAGTAATTGGAGTGCAAAGAGCAGCGACCACTTCCCTGTATCGCTATCTCATTCAGCATCCTCAAATCGTCGTCACTCACAAATGGAGAGAAACCTACTACTTTGACAATCCCGAAAATTACAGCAAGGGCTTCGGCTGGTATCTAGGGCATTTCCCTTCTAAACTGCGAAAAGGAAATAAACTGACCTTTGAAGACTCACCCAGTTATCTCTACTATGAACATATTCCTCAGCTAATCAAACAGGACTTAGGCAACATTAAAATGATAGCCATCCTGAGAAATCCTGTGGATCGAGCCTACTCAGCGTGGCAGATGTATCACAGCTACGCCAATTTACCGCTTAAGCATTTGCGAGACAGAGCAGATACAAGAACGTTTGCAGAGGCGATCGACCAAGAATTTAATCCAGAAGCGAATACAGCTAACTATCCTTATAATTATATCGACCGAGGTAAATATATTCAACAACTCGAAAACTATTATAACTATTTTGATCCAAACAATATTCTGGTCTTAAATTTTGAGCAATTTTGCCAAGATATAGGCTTAAGTTTGGCATCTATAGGCGACTTTTTAAATATAGAACATTTTTCCCAGTCAATGATTCAACAGTTCCAGAATCAGAAATACGCGGCGGCGCAATATGAGAGAAGTGCCGATGATCAGAACGTCCTCGCACGACTGCAGGAGTATTTTGTGCCTTTTAACGAAAAACTCTATCAGCGACTAGGCACTCGTTACAATTGGTGAGGATAAGGTAAACTTGAGTGAGGAGGTACTTCAACGCTGGAAGATAGGAAATAACTGATATTTTACACCATTTTCAGTAAGCTCTGGCATCCGCCAAGAACTCAAGTTCTTGGCTAAAAGCTCAAGTCCACTAAAATGGACTACGATCCATATCCAGTTAGCTTTAGCTGACTAGCTGACTTATAGCTTTTGGTTCTTTGGGTTTAAACCCAAGGCGGTTGGTGAGACAAGTGCAAGATGTGAGTTATAAGCCATTGCAGGAATTAAAACGCCTATAAAACCAAACTCAACCCATGTCAAAACCACTTCGACTCCTATACGCACCCGGTCCTGGAGATGTAATTAGCACCTATCACCACTGGGTTAAGGGAGAGGATGATCCATCACAGGTATCAATTACCTATTCCAGTCAATTCTATGAAGTGTGTCGGACTTTAGATGCACAGGCTTACGTCATTGCTCCGACTCAGGACAAGAAATTCTTCCGTGACAGTCAATTCACCCTTGAAGGGCGTCCGATTCCCCTGCGCGGAGCATCAGGCATTTTTTATCACTTGGGTCGGTTAGGGTACGAGTTGGGCTTAATCGCTTCCGCCCTCCGCTTCCGAGCCAATGTTGCGGTTGTCGGTGATGCTAGAACACATTGGTTTGTCTTATCCCTACTTCCTCTATTGGGGATACAGGTGATCCCTTCACTGCACTGTGTTCTCTGGTGCAAGTACACCCCTCTCAAAGGCATTGAGGAATGGATGCTCAACGTGAGTCGTAGTTTGTTCGCTCACCACTGCACAGCAATCTTAGCCATCTCAGATGAGATAGTCGAACAGGTGGAGCAACTGACTCAGGGAAACCATCGACCCATTCTCAGATTCTTCCCCTACTACCGCCGCACCCAATTTGCCGGAATAGATGAGCCAGACGAAAAACATTCTCCGTTTCGGGTGTTGTTTGTCGGTCGGATTGAGATGGCAAAAGGGGTTTTTGATCTTCTGGAAGTTGCCAAGCGTTTTGCGGCTGAAGGCAGACAGGATATTCAGTTTAACCTTTGTGGTAAAGGGTCAGCACTCGAACCCCTGCGTCTGGCTGCTCAACAAGCTGGAGTTGAATCCTCCTTTATCTGTCACGGTCACTGTGATAAGCAGAAGATGCGGGAAATGTTTGGGCGGTCACATGTGGTGATTGTACCAACCAAGACCAGCTTCCGAGAGGGGTTCAATAAGGTTGTCGTAGAAGGTATCTTATCAGGTCGTCCTGTAGTCACTTCAGATGTCTGTCCTGCCTTATCTGATGTGCAGGCGGGAGTTGTAGCCGTCTTACCCGATGATATCAACGGATATGGTGACGCCCTGCTCAAATTGTGTGATGACCGTGAGTTTTACGAACAAAAGCGAGGAAACTGTTTGGCATTGCAAGAACAATTTTATGATCCCTCACGGGGTTGGGGCGCTACGCTTAAATCTATCCTGGTTTCGGAAACAGTGTAAACAAGTGGGAGTAAGGAGAATGAAACCGAACTACATGATCATCGGAGCCGCCAAATGCGCGACGACTACCATCTGTAATCATCTGAGACAACATCCCGATGTCTGCCTCATTGCCTGTAAAGAACCGCATTTCTTCTCCAGAGATGAAGTCTATGCTCGCGGATTTGATTGGTACGAATCGCTCTATGATGAAGC
>CAKZMA010000872.1 GCA_937127375.1 uncultured Coleofasciculus sp.
CAGGGGGTTCAGTGAGTGAAGCAGCAGACTATATTCCGGGTTCAGTAATTCGGGGGGCGATGGCTTCCCAGATGATTCAACAGTCTAATCTGGAACATCCTGATTTAACAGCAACTAATAACGATTTTAAGGACTTATTTCTCCGAGACAATGCGGCAATTTTCCGGAATGCCTATCCCGCCCCCACAGATAGTAATGCAGAGGTTAAGGTGTTACCTGCTACTGCCTTAAGTTCTAAGACGAATCCTGGATTTAAGCCAAAAGGTTACGGCGTTTTTGATACTCTCATTAATCGCTTCTGTGCTGAATGCTATGGTTATCCTTATGATCCGATATGTCCCCAAGATGGTGGACGAGTTGAACCCTATAGTGGATTTTACAGCCAAAAGAATCAGCAAAACTATCAAACTCATTCCGTATCTAAACGTTTGCTAACTCGTGTGGGCATTAATCGGCGTCGGGCGACAGCAGAAGAACAAGTTTTATATAGCATTGAGGTTCTGAATGAAACGGAGAATCAGCAACCCGTTGTTTATCGCAGTTCGATTCTAGTCGAAGATGATAACCTGGCAGATCAACTGACTCAATTTATCAATGTCAACGCGAGAAACTTCCGTCTAGGTGGTGCGGCATCGCGAGGCTTGGGTAAAGTGGAGATTCAGGGAACCATGAGTTCAGTTAAGCAAACCCTGGAATCCCGTATTGATCAGTTTAATCATGCTATCCAAAACCGTTGGCATGAGTGGGGAAATCTCTTTGGCAATCGTCCATTAGAGAATCGGACTTACTTTACATTAGATTTGCAATCTGATGCGATTTTAACCGAAAACTGGCAACGAACTATGGTAATTTCTGAAGATATGCTAAAGAAGTTTGCTCAGTTAACGGATTACTCGGTTGAACTACACGTTGCTTATAGCAGCTATGACTATATTTCGGGCTGGAATTCGGCTTGGGGATTGATGAAGGATGTGGAATTAATCACCAATAAAGGTTCTGTTTATTTATTTAGTACAATCAAAGAAAAGGAGAAAAATTGGATTGCTGCGTTAGAAATGTTAGAGTTGAAAGGAGTAGGCGATCGCACGACTGAAGGGTTTGGTCAAGTACAAGTTTGTAATGATTTTCATACTATCGTTTGGGAGGAGGCTGTATGAATTTACAAGAGCAAAAAGTGGAACTTCAGATACAAAAAGGTATACGACAAGCTGAGGATGATTTAGTCCTCTGGATTCAAGAGGCGTTAGATACGACTAAGTATGGCAATTTAGAAGAGTCTCAATTTCGCAATTTAGTCCGGGTTGCTGATACAACGGATAGTGCGGAAGTGATTAAGAATTTTATTCGCTATCAAGTCGGTCGAGATAAAAAATGGGGGAGGGGTAAAGGTTCTCTAGCGGAGAGAATTATTCAAGATATCGATGGGAATATTAAAAAAATTGCTCAGAGTATTGCTGAATCATCTCAAGGTGAGTTGAAGCAAGTTTGGTTAGAGTTGATTCGCCGTTATTTGGGCTATGGGTCTCGTCATCTCAAGTATTTGAAAGATGGTTAAAATTGATTTTTTAGGTTAATGGAGGCTTTACGGAACAAATAATAAGCAGGGATACGGCTATGCTTATATAGGAAGAATAACTATTCTGTGTGCATCAATAGAATCGGAGAGTTTGAGAGAAATGGTTAAAACAGTGATATGTTCTGTCGGTATTAGCGCTGCTAGAAAAATTCCAAGAGATAGACCACTAACGAATTGGGTTAAACAGCAACCTAGTGTGAAAGATGCCGCTGAAACAATATTTTTGACTTTCCGTGATATTCGCCCAGAGGGAGAAAGTTTAAAAAATGAATTATCTGCTGAAGTTCATTCTCTGGTGCGGATTGGGATCACGGATAGGGATAGAGTAATTCTGCTGGCTTCAAGTACAGAGGATGGGTATTGCTGTGCTATTGCGGTTGAAAAATATTTGCATCATTACTGGACTAATCTAGAGGTGCAAATAAAACAAGTTCAAGGCTTGCAAGTTTTAGATGCTGAACTATTCCGGACAACGGGTGTCGTTGAGTTTGTTCGACATATTATTGCTGAAATTAATAGCTATGGGGCAAGTAATATTATCCTGAATCCAACTGGAGGATATAAAGCACTGGTTCCTTACACTGTTTTAGTCGGGATGTTAAAAGGAGTTAAGTGTGATTACATTTTTGAGCAGTCTACTAAATTTCTAGAATTACCGCCACTTCCGGTAGAATTCAGCCGTTCGCAATTTGAGGCTCATAAAGGTTTATTTGAAAAAATTGAGCGCGAAACAGCTATTCCTCAAGCTGAATGGGAAAGGAATGTCTCTTATGATGAAAGAGAAAATTTGAAGTCGCTCGTTGAGCATATTGATGGACAGGTGACTCTATCGGCTATTGGTATCTTATTCCTTGATGAGTTACGTAGTCCTTCTGTCTTGGTTCCCTTTCTTTCTCAAAAAGCTATTAAAGATTGTTTTGAGAATATTAAACAACTGGATGACTGTGATCCATTTCGCTTTCTGTCACGAGTAGCGGCTTCTAAGGGTACTTTTGAGCAAAAGGAACATATTAATGTTGGCAATGGATTACGCTGGCTCAAACCTGGGAGAACTACTGACCGCTATTTGGTGTCTGTAGAAGGTTGGCGTCTGTTGGTGTGGAGAGTCATTCGTGAGGATCAAGAGGGTTCAAATTATGCTAGTAAAATTAAAGTTAATCCTGAGACGGAACGACGTTCCTATTCTCCTTTCATGCGTATGGATTTTGTGGATTAAGTTCAAGATGTGTTGAGTTAGTCATGGGTTGGTGGTGGGGAAAGCGAAGGTTGATGGCGCTAAAGCGCAACTACGAACGAATTGGGAGATAATATGATGTTTGATTGTTTTAAGAGTCGTTTGGAAATTAGCGGGAAGTTGATGACGGTAACGGCACTAAGAATTAGTGCAGGGCGTTCTACGGAACCAATTGGTTCGGATTTACCAGTGATTAAAGATGCGTTGGGTAAACCGTTGATACCGGGCGCTAGTTTTAAGGGGGCTTTGCGATCGCGCCTAGAAAGCTTCCTCCGTGGTATCCTGGGCGGGGAGCGGACTTTGGTGGCTAATCCGGCGGTGGAGGAGGAGTGGGCGATTACGGCTCAGGAAATGAAGGAATTGAAAAAGCAATATACCACGGATACGGCGCTGACTCAGGCTATTTTAAACCAGACTGATTTAATTTCTATTCTATTTGGTTCGCCTTGGCTGGCGAGTAAGTTTCAAGTTCGAGATTTGATGGTTATCTCAGAGTATTGGTTTGGTCAATATCAAGAACGGGATGGGGTGGCGATTGATAGGGATACGGAAACGGCGGCTGATGGGAAATTGTATGATTTCCAAGTGGTTCCAGCCGGAACTCCGTTTAAGTTTAAGGCGATGGTGGAAAATGCTGAGGATTGGGAGTTGGGGTTGTTAATGATTGGGTTACATCAGTTTGAGACGGAACAAATTCCGCTGGGGGGAGGGCGTTCACGGGGTTTGGGTGTGGTTAAATTGGAGGTTGAGGAGATGGGTTGGTTTGATGCTAGAGAGAAGAATGATCCGGATAAGATTGATGCGGATAAGTTGCTAAATTATCTGAAGAAAATGGTTAATAATGATGGTTCTGTTTATGAGGATGCTAAAAACTATAAGGATCAGTGGGTACAGTCTTTGATTAGTTATCTGGAGAATCGGGAAAATCAGAATGCTGAGGTGAATGTGATGTAATAAAATTGTAGGGGCGGGTTTAGGGACTTAATTTGGCTTGTCACCAACACCTGAACAACAAAACCCGCCCTTATTCACAGGAAAGCAGATACCCTATCGTAGGGGCGGGTTTAGGGACTTAATCTCGC
>CAKZMA010000873.1 GCA_937127375.1 uncultured Coleofasciculus sp.
CAATGACACGATTTGGGTGGGGACGCTTCGCACTATCTTTGAATTCTAGAGACGTGCCATGTGTAGAGACGTAGCATGCTACGTCTCTACATTCATTAAGGATTGGGTGAAAGGGATTGTCGCCTAGGGAAAAAACGTTTATCATTTGAGAATGATAATCATTTTAAATAACGTATGGTAACAGCTCAAGCCTCCAGTACCATTCCGGTTACTGTTCTCACCGGCTATCTCGGCGCTGGGAAAACCACCCTGCTCAACCACATCCTCACCTACGAACATGGCAAGAAAGTCGCCGTCATCGTCAACGAGTTTGGAGAAGTGGGTATTGATAACCAATTAGTGATTGATGCCGATGAAGAAATCTTTGAGATGAACAACGGGTGCATTTGCTGTACCGTCCGAGGGGATTTGATGCGGATTATCGGGAACCTAATCAAGCGACGTAACAAGTTTGACCATTTGGTGATAGAAACCACGGGACTGGCTGACCCCGCCCCGGTGATTCAAACCTTTTTTATTGATGAAGATATGCGGCAGCAACTGCTTTTAGATGCGGTGGTAACGGTGGTGGATACCAAGCATATTTGGCAGCATTGGGAAGCAGATGAGGCGCAAGAACAGATTGCTTTTGCTGATGTAATTTTGCTCAATAAGACAGATTTAGTCTCCCCGGATGAGTTAGATGAATTGGAGAAGCGGATACGGGGGATGAATGCTCTAGCAAAAATTTACCGCACCCAAAACTCTGAGTTAGGCATGAAGGGGTTACTGGGTGTGAAAGCCTTTGATCTCAACCGTGCTTTGGAGATTGACCCCAACTTTCTCAGCGAAGATGCTCACGAACATGATCAGTCGGTTCATTCCTTTGCTTTGGTTGAATCAAAACCTGTGGATGGGGAAAAACTGAATAATTGGCTCTCGCAATTGTTACAAACCAAGGGTCCTGATATTTTCCGGATGAAGGGAATTATCAACATGGCTGGAGAAGAGCAACGCTTTGTCTTTCAAGGGGTACACATGTTGTTTGATGGTCGAGGCGATCGCGCCTGGAAACCTGGAGAACGCCGGAAAAGCGAATTGGTGTTTATCGGTCGCAATTTAGAGGAAGCGAAGCTGAGAGAGGATTTTAGAGCGTGTCTGGTTTAGGGATTACCCAGAAAAATCTATTAGAACAACAGTGGCGTGGGCAACTTTCGGAGTATGTCACGGCTGTGGCTTGGTCAGTGGATGGGTGTTTAGCGGTAAGTTCAGCGGCGGGGGAGGTTCTGCTGTGGGATGGCGGGAATGGTGACTCATGCTTAATTCTCGGTTCAGACAACACAGGTGAACAATCGATTGATTGTCTGGACTTTTCCCCCGATGGGCAATTTTTGGCAGCCGGAGGACAAGATGGTGGGGTGAGAATTTGGCAGGTGAAGCCCCAACTTCAACGGATCACAACTCTCAATAATGCCCCCAAATGGGTTGACCACCTGCGTTGGAGTCCCACGGCTAACCAATTGGCATTTAGTTTGGGGCGTTATGTTCAAGTGTGGGATGCGGCTGAACAAGCAACGATTATCACATTACCTTTTGACTCGTCCTCAGTATTGGGAATGACTTGGCAACCTCAAGGACAGCATTTAGCGATCGCGGGTGATCAGGGTGCTAAGGTTTGGGATAGTCGAAATTGGGATGATGACCCTTTCCTTGTCGATATGGCGGCGGCGAGTATGGCGATTGCTTGGTCACCGGATGGCAAGTATCTCGCCTCTGGTAATCTCGACTTAACGATTACAGTCGTCCAATGGGGTAATCCTCATCCCTGGGTGATGCGGGGATTCCCCGGCAAAATTCGCAACTTGAGATGGTCAAAATCCATGTCAAATACTGCACCCTTGTTAGCGGCGTCCAGTGGTGAGGGGATTGTGATCTGGAAAAAACAAACGGATGATCGTCAGGGTTGGGATGCACGGGTTTTAGATCTGCACACTGAAATTATCCAGGATATCGCTTTTCAACCCAAGAGTTTACTGTTAGCGTCAGCGAGTAATGATGGCTGGGTTTGTCTGTGGCAAAAAGCCAAGCAAATTGCCCAAATTATGAACGGTGCTACCCAGGGTTTTTCTTGTCTGGCTTGGCATCCTGGGGGACATCAATTGGCGGCTGGTGGTCAAAATGGGGAGGTTTTAGTGTGGTCAGAATCCAAACGGGGTAAAGGATTTGGTTAATGAAAGTTTGCTGAATGAGAAACACGTAAATGTAGAGACGCGCCATGGCGCGTCTGGAAAGCTGGCACAGAGAATGAACAATCAATAACTGACAATAGTAATGGATTTATTTTCTCGTACTGACCAACAAACCAATCCCGAAAAAATCCAGCAAATTAAACACTGGATTTATCAGGTTTTGGAGATTAATGAAAAAATTTCCGTGTCTCTGAGTCAATTGCGCTGTACTGAACCGGGATGTCCACCCATTGAAACCGTTATTGCTATCTTGGACAAACCCCAACGACAGTATAAAATCCACAAACCTATTGCAGAAATAGAACCCATTGACATTAAAAACTTGCTAGAGAAATCCTGATTTTTAGAATATCCATGAAAACAAAACAACGTATTTCTCTAGGTTTAATCACTGCCACAAGTGTAACCGTAACCATTTTAGCCGCACCACCTGCTCAAGCAATGCACATTATGGAAGGGTTTTTACCCGTAACCTGGGCAATTTTTTGGTGGATACTCTTCCTGCCTTTTTTTTTGCTGGGACTACGTTCCCTTAATCAGATCACGAAAGATTATCCCGAATTAAAACTGCTGTTGGCTTTAGCGGGTGCTTTTACCTTTGTCTTGTCGGCGTTAAAAATTCCCTCAGTGACAGGTAGTTCGTCCCATCCTACAGGTACAGGACTTGGTGCTGTATTATTTAGTCCCTTAATCATGACAGTTTTGGGGAGTTTTGTCCTGCTCTTTCAAGCCTTATTATTAGCTCATGGGGGGTTGACAACGTTAGGTGCTAATGCATTTTCTATGGCAGTTGTTGGTCCGATGGTGGCGTATGGTTTGTATCATTTAGTGCTGCGGATAAATGGCAGACAAACCGTTGCCATATTTCTCGCCGCCGCCGTGGCTAATTTAATCACCTACGTGGTCACATCTCTACAGTTAGCCCTGGCATTTCCTGCACCAGAAGGCGGTATTTTAAGCTCATTTATCAAATTTGCTGGCATTTTCGCCGTCACCCAAATTCCTCTGGCGATTAGTGAAGGATTGTTAACGGTGTTAGTTTGGAATTGGCTGGTTACCTATAGCCAAGAGCAATTACAAGTATTAAATCAGATTAAACTAAAATTACTATGAAACGACAAAGAACAAGCTGGAATAATTGGTTATTAATTTCAGGCGTAATCCTTCTCGCGATTATTCCCTTACTTGCCATTCGAGATTCTGAATTTAGCGGTGCTGATGGACAAGCCGAAGCCGTGATTGGAGACATTCAGCCTGAGTATGAACCGTGGTTTGAACCTTTGTTAGCACCTCCAGGTGGTGAAACTGAATCGCTGTTATTCGCCTTACAAGCTGGGATTGGTGCGGGAACAATTGGTTACGCGATCGGTTTATATCGAGGAAAAAGTGAGCGTAATTCTACCTTTAAGTAGGTGAAAAAATTAAAGTTGGCAGCGGTAATTGTTATTTATCTTTCGTCATTGGTTATTTTTTTTTCATTTTATCGGGTCAAATTCGTCAAAATTATGGCATCACTAAATCATGACAAATGTACCATTGCTCCCAGACGTTCCACGGTCACGTCTCTACAAACCACAATACTAATTCAGCAAACCCTGCTTAAATGAGATCATGACTCTACCCATTGATACCCTTTCTTATAACAATAACCTGAGAACCTTACCGCCAGAGCAAAAATTACTGTTTGCGTTAGTCGTTTTAGGGATTGCTCTCATCGCTTCCCCTCTAACTCAAGTTTTGATTAGTCTCTGGCTGGCAATTTGGACAATCGGTTATGCCAAAATTCCTATCCAATCTTATTTAAAGCTTCTGGGTGTGAGTAGTCTATTTTTGGGCATGGGTTTACCTGCATTAATGATTAACATAATAGGGGCGAACCAAATCGATTTAGTTGCTAGTGATCAACTCGGAGGTATTCAGTTAGGAGGATTATATTTCTATCTCAGTCACAGTGGCTGGCAAGAAGCGGTCAAAGTTTTTATCCGATCTTTGGCTTGTATTTCATGCTTACTTTTTATGCTGATGACTATTCCATTTGTCGAAATTGTGCAAACCCTACGTCGTTGTCAATTACCCGAAGCGATCGGTGATTTGCTGATGTTAATGTACCGCTTTCTTTTTATCCTGATTAACACCGTGATTGAGTTACGATTAGCACAACAAGCGAGAGGAGGATATCGCACCTGGAAATTAGCGGTTAAGAGTACAAGTTTGCTCGTTAGTCAATTGCTACAACGGACAATAATTCGCTATCAGCAATTTTGTTTAGGGTTTGCCGCCAGAGGATTTACCGATAGATTCTATGGGTTTAATGGACAACATCGGAACTATTCCCAGCGCTATGCCTTAGAAGGAATGATTGGGTGTTTAAGTTTGTCAGGATTAGATATTTATCTGAGAATTAACTAAAAAACTGTGGATTCAGTCCTTTTTTCCCTATCCCCATATCCATGACCCGTACATTGCTACAACTCAAAGACATCGTTTATACTTATCCAGGTCAAAATACCCCTTTGTTTCGGGGATTAAACCTGAGGATTACTCAATCCAAAAAGACGGCGATTATTGGTCAAAACGGATCGGGCAAATCCAGCCTATTTTTGTTGATAGATGGGTTGCATAAAATCCAGCAAGGAAAAATCTACTGGAAAAACGAGGAATTAAAATATAACCATAAATTTCTCAATCAATGGCGACAACGAATTGGGTTAGCCTTTCAAGATCCTGAACAACAATTAGTCGCCGGAACAGTGATAGAGGATATCGCTTATGGTTTAGCCAACTTGCAATTACCCAAAGCCGAATTTGAACAGAGACTTGATGACGCGATCGCGGACTTTGTTTTGCAGGAATTAGTCAACCTACCCCTACACCATCTCAGTTTAGGACAAAAGCGGCGCGTTGCTTTAGCGGGTGTGATGGCGTTGAAGCCAGAATTACTCCTTTTAGACGAACCGACGGCTTATTTAGATAGGAGACAAACCCAGAATTTTATGCAGGAATTAGATCGGATTCATGAGTCAGGAACAACGGTTATTCTAGCAACCCATGACTTAGATATTGCCTATCAATGGGCAGATTGGTTCTTGGTTCTCCATCAAGGACAATTGGTTATGGAAGGTGAGGCGGAAGCGGTTTTTTCGCAATGGGAATTAATTGAAGACTTACAACTCGGTTTGCCAACCGTATGGCAAGTCTGGCAAGCCTTACCCAAGCACCTTTGTCGTTCAGAACATACGTCTGTTCCCCGAACAGTGAGTGAACTGAACGAGCAATTGTCAGAAACTCTGACAAACCTTAACAGGAATAGATTGATTTCTTTGCACCTGTTTGATTAATCTGAATTGGGTTTAAACACAGGGCGACCCAATAACATTGAGAGGATGGGTATTGTTGATTTATGCAGCGGGTCGCCCCTACAGATTTTGATATTATATCTGGTTAAATCTGCCCTGATTTATACATTAAAACAGATGCACCATCTCTCTCAATCCAGACGTTGATTAAACAAAGCAATTATAACAATGACTCAAATTCTTGATGCTTTGCCCCCGAATTTTCCCGCGAAAATCTTATGTGGTTATTTCAATCAGACGAGACAAGTTCAGATTGTGCGGATTGTCAATATTTCCAATTGGTACTTTGAGCGAGTCGTATTTCCTCGGCAACATCTCTTATTTGAAGCCTGTTCTGAGGCTCAACTTGAAATTTATACAGGGGCAATGAGCCAGGGAATTCTTCTAGATAGAATTGGCTGCGATCGGTTA
>CAKZMA010000874.1 GCA_937127375.1 uncultured Coleofasciculus sp.
TTTGTACTGCGATACTATCGACCTTTTGTAGAAAGAAGCACTGCCATGGTTCAATACTCCATTAGTGCCACCAACAATCCCAAAAAACCGATCAAGCTGTGCATCTGGGAATCGGCTGTGCTAACCGACTCTCGCGTTCGCCCCTTTCACTTCAAAGCGAATTATAGCTGTGAGACTCTACCCGAAGCCATGGAGATTCTCCGACAAGTTGAGACGGAGTCCCAACAATACGAGGCGGTTGCCTAATGAACCAAAGGACAGATGACGAATATAGTATCGCTATCGACTAACACTCCGCTACCGATCATAGTTTGACACTCCCCCGGTTGAAACACGGGGGAACCTGCACCATCGCTTGTACTGTAAAAATGGTTAAAGCTATTGCTGTCCAATATTTGGACAAATCAAACTAACAATTTAGCACACTAACTACGGAAGACCCCCCAAGACACGCATTAACTCAAAATCCATAGCTCCACCGAGCGCGATACCCTCTCACATCAATATGGGTAAAACAGCTAGCACTAGCTAATCCACCCCGATTTCCCCACCAGGATTCTAGGCGCTGATTAACTTGGGGTGGGGAGATTCCTTGAACCACAAAATCCACAGCATCACCAACTAAATGCCTGGATTTTGTTGCCCCTCCGACTTTACGATTAGTTACTGGATCACGATACCAAGAATTTATAGTAATCGGACGAGTGCCCAAATATTCTCTCACTTCTTCCATCACATGAGCCACTCTCAAAATCCCCTCAACCACTTCATTATTCACGGGAATCCTTGAGCCATTCATTGTCGCTTCCGCCCAACTAAAGTGTCCACCTTCGAGAATTGGATTTCCCAGATAGACTGTTCCTAATTTGGGTACGGTGATGGGACGTCCTTTATTTGGTGAAGCAATTTTAGTTTCGGGTTCTTCTGCTTTATCGCTGGGGCGATTATTCGGTTCCGTTCCCTGAATTTCGATATGTTCTTTGAAAACATACCAATCACTCTGATTATTCTGCCCTAACAAAACCCCATCGGGTAACAGGACTTTGACGTGTCCTCCCTCAGAAGGATCATCCTCAATAATTTCCAGGCGAGTACCCCCTTTTACCGTGATTTTTTCTTCTGGTTTGAGCCGAAATGATTGATCGGGTCGCGCTTTAAATACTGTATCGGATAAGACCTTGATTTTAATGCCTGTTCCCGGTTTAGGGATATCAATAATTTTCTGGGATTGGAGATAGTAAACAATCGCCGCTGCTCCAATGGTGGTTGATGGATGCTTCAGAACCGTGGTGCCACCCCAAACCCACTCGGATTCATCTCCCACTCCATGTCTAAATCCATTCCACAAGTCAAACCCCCACAGATAAGCACCGAGGGTGCGAGTTCGGGCTTTATGGAACTCCTTAGCCAGTAAAATTTCTGTCACTTTTTTCACAAATAAGTCAGGTTCGCGGAGGTTCCACTCACTGTAGTGAAGAACTGCTGCAAACCACCATGGAATGCCTGTCGCTTGTTCAACGGTTTCATAGTGTTGTCGCAGATCCTTCATTCGCTCAACAACTTGCTGAACTTCGGATTCTTTTTCTTTTTGTAAGTTACAGGTCAGGAAGGCTTTTTCGTAGTCAGGTAAGAGTGTCTTGAGGCGAAAGTCCATAGTTGTGTTTAGCCCTTTTGGAACAATTAACTCTAGTTAATATTTTACTCTGCTCTAATTGAGACTGGTACGGCTTCGGGGGGGTAAACGTCCCTTTTTATTAGGGTTTTAGCGTTTTTAATGGGATGATAAATTTAACAATGCAGCAAGCTGTCATGCTTTTGATTCGATAGGTGAGGCTGATGCAAAAGTAGACTGAGAGAGGGTTTGAGGGCTATTTGTAAAACTTAATATAGTACGGTTTTCTTTTATCCGACTACTTATCACTCCTTTTTTGTCAGACTAACGCGGAAAAATGACCCCGTTATCCCTATTCTTTTTTTAAAGCTCCTAGTCCCCACAAACAGATACCATATATACCTAAATAAGCCCAAAGTTCTAATTCACCACTAACGAGCAACCAAGTCATCACTAAAGGAAAGGTGATGGCTAGCATGATCACGGCAGTATCATAGTCTAAATTCATTGCTTTTATGGGGATGCACCATGCTATTATTGGCATCTAAATTGCTAATACTGATATAGCAATACTAATATAGCTTAACAAGTCATTATTGACATTAAGGTTTAAATGCCGAACAGCTTAGCTCACACCAATTGCTGAATTTGTTCTGGGGTGATCTGCTCAACATTGCTAAAAACTTGAGCCGCCCCTGCTTTTTTTAAGGTTTGTTGATAAGCCTCACGGCGTTCTGCTGTTTCCTGAACATGTGGCGGGAGAACACCAACACCAACCCAGGTTCTGTCTGGATGAAGGGTTTTGGCTGCTTTAACTGTGTACATATCTGCCACAGTATCTCCCACATAGATGGTAGGCAATGGTTGCTCAATTTGGTGCTGTTGCTGAAGCTGGTTAATTACTGCCAATAATCCTGTCGGATCAGGTTTACCGGGGGCATCTTCCATCGCCACGAGTACGGGGGCTGGCAAACCGAGACGTTTTGAAAGAGCATAAAGTGCTTCATTTCGCGTCGCCCCACTAAAAAAGCCCCATAAAATATCGGCTGAGGTTAGATATTCGAGATAGTTGGGGTTGAGGAGTAATGGTTCATCACAGATGTATCCTGTCCAATGATTTGGATCAGCACCTCGGTAGCGAGCATTAAAAAAGGCAATCAGGTTATCATAATCTAGGGCAACCTGCGATCGCGCCTGACCTCGCTGCTCAAAGTGGCGATAGATGAGCTCTCGTGAGGCTTCCCAATCGTTATTCCATAAGCCTTCTGATTTGAGGTGGTCAATCTCGGCGGAATACGGGCGATACACTCCGGCAGTAAAATGCTCGACTGTATCCGCGATCGCTCTCCGGTAAGATCCACTCACATCCCGGATGACACCATCAATATCGAAAACGACAATCGCTCGTCTAGACCCTGATTTTGTTCTTGATTTTAAAGTTGTCAATGTAAATACTCCCACGACTAACTCAGTTGCTTAAGCCGTGCAGTTTTATCCCCCGGATAAATCACGAGAGCTTTCACCAACGCTATCCTGTAGAATGATTGATTGTACATTAAGTATAAGATACCTGATCTATTGTTGGAGGTCTGTTTGTCTAAATTTATCTTAAAAGTTCTCTGGTTAGAAGAGAATGTGGCACTCGCCGTCGATCAAGTCGTGGGTAAAGGAACTAGCCCGCTGACATCCTACTTTTTCTGGCCCCGGAACGATGCTTGGGAGCAAATCAAAAACGAACTGGAAGCCAAACATTGGATTAGCGAAATGGATCGCGTTGAGTTGCTCAACCAAGCGACTGAAGTGATTAACTACTGGCAAGAAGAAGGTAAAAATCGTCCCATGAATGAAGCGCAGGCAAAATTTCCAGAAGTCACCTTTACAGGTAGCGCCTAGATCGTCGGTTTAGTCATAGCGGTGCGTAGAGACGTTCCGGCGGAATGTCTCTACAACAGAGAAAATCTTGTAGCTTGTGTTACAGTCTTTCGTTCGGGCATCGATTTCGAGGACACCAACTTGTAGAGACGTAGCATGCTACGTCTCTACATTTGCATCAAACCATACCACCCGCCGCTTGAAAGCGAGCTCTTGCTCTCTTTAAAGCTTGCGTGGCTTGAATTTTTTCTTGCCGATTCTCACTGGTTTGGACTTGGTTGAGACGCTCTTGGGCTTGAGAGAAAGCTTCTCGTGCGGCTTCCTTGTCAATCGTCTCTCCCTGTTCCGCCCCATTAACGAGAATGGTTACTTCATCATTTTCAACTTCGGCAAATCCGCCCATGAGGGCGATGGGTATCCAGTCTTTACCCGGACGAACTCGCATTACACCAATGTCCAGTGCTGACAACAGGGGGGCGTGACCCGTCAATATACCCAGTTGACCCGTAGTACTGGGCAAAATCACTTCTTCGGCATTAGAATCCCAGACAATTTTGTCGGGAGAAACAACTCGAACAGTTAAGCTCATCGAAACTCCTTTGAGTCCCAAACCCTGTCTTTATAAGACAGCTTTACAATTAAATGCTGGTTTTTAAATGGAGATAATCCCAGGAACCAGCTCGCCCTGTAATAAGTCCCTTCGCCTACCCAGTCCAAGATGTCTTGGCATTACCCAACGCCTAACCAATTAGGCAAGCGAGATAGTCCGAACTAGGGAAGTATTCGGAAGTCTGTGCCAGAACTAGGCTCAATCCGAGCTATTAACCGCTTACGTTGTCCAAACTGGCTGGCTTGGTCAAAACTCGGAAGGGATTACCCTTTCATCTTCTCAGCTTTAGCGATCACTTGATCAATATCACCGACCAGGTAGAATGCCTGTTCGGGCAGGTCGTCCAATTCTCCATTCAGAATCATTTGGAATCCCTTAATCGTTTTGTCAAGAGAAACGTACTGACCGGGTAAACCTGTAAATATTTCCGCCACAAAGAATGGCTGAGACAAGAAACGCTCAATTTTCCGCGCCCGGGCAACTGTCAGACGGTCATCTTCCGACAATTCATCTAAACCCAGAATCGCAATAATATCCTGGAGTTCCTTGTAGCGCTGTAGGGTTGACTGGACAGCACGCGCCGTTTGGTAATGCTCTTCACCCACAATATTGGGTTGGAGCATGGTTGATGTTGAATCAAGGGGGTCTACAGCGGGGTAGATTCCCTTCGAGGCTAAAGCACGAGAGAGTACCGTCGTCGCATCCAGGTGAGCAAAGGTGGTTGCTGGTGCTGGGTCGGTTAAGTCATCAGCTGGGACATAAACCGCTTGAATCGAGGTAATTGATCCTTCTTTGGTTGAAGTAATCCGCTCTTGCAGTTGACCCATTTCTGTAGCCAATGTGGGCTGATATCCCACAGCCGAAGGCATCCGACCCAGGAGTGCAGATACTTCTGAACCCGCTTGCACAAACCGGAAGATGTTGTCGATAAACAGTAGCACGTCTTGCTTGTTGACATCGCGGAAATGTTCCGCCATCGTCAGCGCCGCCAGACCGACACGCATCCGGGCACCGGGGGGTTCGTTCATCTGACCGTAGACCAGCGCTACTTTAGACTGGCTGAGGTCTTCTTCGTTGATAACCTTTGACTCTTTAAATTCGTTGTAAAGGTCGTTTCCTTCACGGGTGCGTTCGCCCACACCACCAAATACCGACACACCACCGTGAGCTTTGGCAATGTTGTTGATCAGTTCTTGAATGATAACGGTTTTACCAACACCCGCTCCACCAAATAAACCAACTTTACCACCTCGACGGTAGGGCGCCAGCAAGTCTACAACCTTAATCCCCGTTTCAAAAATCGACGGTTTGGTTTCCAGTTCGGTGAATTTAGGAGCCGAACGGTGAATCGGCGATCGCTCTTCGGTATTGACCGGACCCAATTCATCGACAGGCTCACCTAACACATTGAAAATTCGTCCCAGGGTAGCACCGCCTACGGGAACACTAATGGCGGTGCCAGTGTCTACGGCTTCCATCCCTCGAACTAAGCCGTCCGTACCACTCATGGCAACGGCTCGGACTTGGTTATCACCGAGTAACTGCTGCACTTCACAGGTTACGGCAACATCCTGTCCTGCTGCATTCTTACCTTCAATTCTCAAAGCATTGTAAATCCGGGGCATTTTGCCGCCAGGGAACTCAACATCGACAACAGGTCCGATGATTTGAGTAATAACGCCGGTGTTTGTTTTTTCTGTGGTGGCTACCATGCTTGCGTCTATTATATTCTGGGATAACGAGCGTGCTTCTGACTTCATAAAGCACTCAGGTGACAAAGGGCTTGCTATTTCTAGAAGCCCACACTATACTCCATCAAGTCAGTCTGTGGAGTTGTCACAGCTTAAGAGCTTAACAATACCGCTCTCTAGATTACCACTTATGGGTATCGCCAACCCAGT
>CAKZMA010000875.1 GCA_937127375.1 uncultured Coleofasciculus sp.
GCGCTTCTAACTCTGGGTTAAGGGTTACAACAATTGCCATAAAGCGACATCCTTAATACAATTCTTAGGGAGCTAAATTGCTTAACGACTGGCTACATAACATAGTAGCTAGCGGCAGTCGGGATTTTTGGCTACATACAGATCAGAATCGGTCGTTGCATCGCAGTATTAGACTGCTATACACTGAACTAGGGTCTATGTTTAGCCTACTTTCATCATGAGCTACCGCGATATCATTACCATCGAGCCAGAGCAACTAGGCAGCAAACTCTGCATTCGCCGGATACGTATCATCGTTTATGATGTCTTAGACTGGCTAGCGGCTAGCATGTCTAATGCTAAAATTATAGACAACTTTCTCGAATTAACTACAGCAGATATCAGACTAAAATCTATTCCAATTTTTAGCTAGGTTTATTAATGAGTATTCGTCCTGATAATTTAACTCTAGATAAGTTACTCCAAGGAAGACTTTTCCGAATTCCTGACTATCAACGAGCATATAGTTGGGAAACGAAGCAAAGGAAGGATTTGTTTGGAGATATTCAAAAGCTGGGTCAAATTCAAAATAGTGATCGCCATCACTTTATGTCAACTGTTGTTTGCCTTCAAACTCCTGAAAAAGAGGAAGTTGGTGCAGATGAATTTGGTATTTTTCACATTGTTGATGGACAGCAGCGTTTAACTACACTGATCATTCTACTCAAAGCCATATCCAAAAAATTAAGCTCTGGAAGTGACATTGAACAAAAAGAGTCTAACAAACTGAAAGAACTTTTAGTCAAAGAAAACGGCAGGTTAATTCTACTTCAAACAAATCATGATAGTAAGCGAATATTTCGTGACTATCTGGAAAAAGGTGAAATTTCTAGCGAGGAAAACGTCGAAACTTTAGCAGATAGAAACATGATTTGTGCATTTAAGGAGTGTATGGATTTTGTAGAGAAATGGGAACCCAACGCCCTGCAACTTTTAAAATTAGTTAAAAATCGTCTTGATTTTATTTTCTATGTTCTTGATGATGAAGGTGCCGTACATACAACATTTGAGGTGCTGAATAGTAGAGGATTGGCAGTTGATTGGCTTGATAAGTGCAAAAGTATGTTGATGGGTATCGCTTTTGAAAAGCTTGAAGATGCTAGCCAAGAGTATATAAAAGACCTTCGAGATGATTGGTCAAAAATTTACAGAACTATAGGATTAAAGAGAATACAGGGACAAGAAATATTAAGGTTTGCAGCGACCCTAGAGGACATTAAGGGAGGAAGTAAAGTAAGTGGAGCAGAGAGTGCTATGGAATTCTTCCGATCAAGATGTGAAAATAATCCTAAAGATGTGATTGATGTTTCTCGTAAATTTCTAAAAATTGCTGACAAACTAGAAGATTTTGTTTCTAATTCCCGCCTTATGGCTGTGACTAAAATATCTCATGCTCGGCTTTTGGGGATATCAATTATGTTGAATGAGGCACTAAATGCTGATGAAAAAAGCAATATCTTAAAAGAATGGGAAAAAGTAACATTTAGAATATTTGGATTACAGAGGAGAGATGCAAGAACAAAAGTTGGAGACTATGTGCGTCTCGCCAGAACTATTTTCTCTGATAATAATAGTAGTTCTGCTTCAGAAATACTCCAAAAAGTCACTGAACTAGGAAAAGATTATCCTGCCGACAAAGCAGCGGAAGAACTTAAAGAAAATAACTGCTACGAGGGCTGGGAAGATGAGTTAATTTATTTTCTCTATCGCTACGAGGAATATCTAACTAATCAACGCGGTGGTTCAGTCAGTGAAGAAACTTGGACACAAGTTTGGAGTTCTTCACCAACAAAAACTATAGAACACATACATCCACAAACTATACCTGAGGAATGGCGTGGAAAGTTTGGCACAAAAAAGGGCTATGTTACAAAGCAAGTTCATCGATTAGGCAACTTAGTCCTCTTGCCTCCAGGTGTTAATTCTATTTGTAGCAACAAACCATTTTCGCAGAAGAAAGAAATATACGAAAAGCATAGGCATCTGAAACTCATTGATGAGATTCTTGAAAAAGAAGATTGGGACTCAGCCGCCATGGAAGAACGTGAAAATCGGCTAGTAGATTGGGCTAAAAAGGAATGGACATAATGAATCGCTCACTGTTGCAAGTCAATTTGTCGTAGTCTAAAATCTACTAATACGCAAATGCTGGCTAGCTTGGCGATTTTTTGAGATTAAACTTTTAGGTCTTTCGTCATCATTACAGCAGTTTGCTCTGCTATGCGGTACATTGTCGATCCCCCTAAATCCC
>CAKZMA010000876.1 GCA_937127375.1 uncultured Coleofasciculus sp.
GTCGGTAAAATCGCGGTTATTGTAGTATTCGGCAGTTAAACCTGTACCGTTACCATTGCTGGGAGGAGGGTTAATCGCCGGACTATCCAGAACCACATTGTCAACAGCAATGAAATCACTATCGGAAGTCTTCTTCTCAGCATTAACGCTGAAGACAACAAATTGATGACCATCACCAAAGTCTACATCCCACTCAACGTTTGTCCAGTCAAAGGTAGAACCCCCAACTGTTTCTTCGAGTAACAGGGTTCGGTTCATGGGAATCGCTCCCACTTGAGTCGGTCCATCAGAACCAATCCCACCGTCAAATTCTCCCTCAACCCCCCAGAGGCGCACAGTAATCTCGTTGGCTCGGTCATCTCCCTCTGTATTCTTGATATCCAAGCTCAAGGTTTGCTGACCTCGACGGAGGCTGTTATCCAGAAAAATTTGTCCTAATCCTGTCCCCCGCGAGTCTGCATCGAAAACAGCCGCACCTCCATCACCAATGTTGGAATTGCGTGACCAACCTGTTCCTTGCCAACCTTGATCATTTCGTTTATGGTTAATGCGCCAATTTGGTCCACCAAATTCACCCGAATCGCTGAAGTCGCTATCGAGAATTAGGTTGGGATAGGCGGTTGGGGATACCTGAATCTGTTCAGTTACAGTAGTGGTTGCGCCTTGGCTATCCCAAACCGTCAGGCTGACATTGTGAGAACCTGTTGGGTCAAATTGGTGATTGACGTGGCGACCGAATTCGTCGATACTTCCATCATTATCAAAATCCCAACCATAACTTGCGATCGCCTCATTGGTCTGTTCTAATGTATCCGGTGGGTCACTGTCGAAGGATGCACTGGCGTCAAACAAGACCACCCCTTGATTACCAACCGATTCGTAGGCGAAGTCCGCTACTGGCGCGATGTTCGTCGGCGACACGTCAAAAGTTGTGTTAATAACCTCGAAGTAATCGGGGAATGTCTCCGAATTGCCAAAACTTTTCTGTTTGGATAGATTGTGCGTATTATTTGCCAAATAGCTGTCTTCGATGCGTGACCCCAGAAACGGTACGCCTCCGTCATTCGGACCTTCCCACGGAAGCTTCACGCCATGTTCAAATCCTTCGACACGGATATCTTTGAACAGAAGGTCTTGAGAAAGAGGATTCAGACCAATACCATACCCACGACCATCCCCGTTAATGCCTCTCTTGAAAGGAACTGGGTTATCAGGGTCTCCGACAATTAACCCATCGACAAAATCAATCTGGCTGCTGTACTGAGTGAAGATTCCCTCGCCATAGATATTCCAGAGTTTGAAATCATCCACTAATGAGCGAACATCATGGGCTTCTTTGAGACTCGGACCCTGAAAACCTAACTGACCATCATTATTCCGCATATGGTTCCAGAAGATCATTCCCATATCGGAGTTATAACTCTCGAAACCCGATAAGCGGCGCAGGGGTACGTTGGTGACATCGAGAGTGTCTGGGTCATTATCAAAGGACGCTTGAGATAGAACGGACTGTTGTTCTGGTGACATATTCTTGACAGCAATCGTGTCAGCCTCTCTGACTCGAGAGATTCCATCCACGCCGCTAAAGATATTAATCCCACCGCCCGCAGCACTAATGGCAATATTGTCCACCATGTCCACTTGGGCAGCCCCCTGCACCCAGTACCCCTCACCGTTAAAGCCCATATCAAACAGGGGGACGCGGGCTTCATTATCAAAAGTGGCTTTGGGATTGTCATCGCCTGTGGTTTTGATGGTAATGTTATTGCGCCATGCACCGAGTTCATTTCCGGCTTCTGCGGCAATTCCAGACCCAACCACATCGAAGACCACATTATCTTCTAAGACGGCGTGGCTGTCATGATGTACAATTCCCCATCCCGGACTACCGACAATAGCGTTACCTTTGACTAGAGAGGGGGTGCTATTGATATCCTCAGCCCCGGTGCGATGCATATGCAACGCATATCGCCCACGGGGATTGGTTCCGTAACCCGGTGAACCATCGACATTTTCTCCTGGGTCATCAGCCAATCTGTTTTTATCCGTCCGTCCCAGATTGTAAAATCCGGCGTTTTGTACCTCAACATCCGGGTTGTGCATGAACATGACATGACCCCGTTGCTGAGTGGGTACGGTTTCAGCGTTTTCGGTCTCGAAGATAACGTTGCGACTGGTGTTGGCGATGTAAAGGTTTAAGTCCTCATCCTCAAATCCTTCGGGGCGATGGTGGTCAAACCGGAGTACAGTATTATCACCAGAAGTAATATCGTTGTTGGTAAATTGAATCCGGTTGCCGTTAATTTCGGTGATGGTTAACACTTCATCTTGGAACCGACTGTTATCGTCATCAGAACCGTCGGGATTGTAGGATGTGCCACCGAGTACTAATTGATCCCCAACTTGCCAGCCAGGAGGTGTATTCATGCCATCGGGCAGATTCAACACCAGTTCATTGTCACTAGCAGAAGCGTCTGATTGCAGTGATATAAAATCGAGTTTTTCTGCACCATGGATTCTAACTTGACCATGAGTGACAACGCCCCGACTAATTAATGTGGGGTCCCAATTGGCATCAATTTCTCCATCGTTGGCAATGACAATTCTGGCTGTTTTGTTGGCTTGAATCGGGTTAGCTTCACTGCCAATTGTTAATGTACTAGTCGGTGATGCAATGAATGTGTCTACGACGATTTTGGTGTTGCGGTTGTGGGCGAATTCCAATGTTCCATCCACACGCACGGTTTCTAGACGAGTGTCACTCTCAGCGTCGTAGGTGACATGAACACCTTCAGAAATGACGACTTTAGCATCAGTTCCAGGAACCTGACCTTGCTGCCATGTATTGGGATCAAACCATGACCCATCGTTTACAGCGACATGAGTTGCGGCTGAATGGGGAACTAAGTCAAATAATTCTAGATGTTGAGCTTGTTTGTCTGGATGGTCTTGATGAGGAAGATTGTGATTATGTTGCATGCTCATCATTGATGTATCGTCAGTCCCAGCGAGGTTGGTTTCTAGTTGCATAACGTTTGGATTAATCAGTGTAATCAGTTAGTTTCCAGAAAGCAGTCATCGTTTGATAGCTATTCGCGATCGCTAACAACAAGGAGCGGCATACACACGGAAATCGACTATGACTCATCTAAACTTCACAATCGATTTACCTATTTAAATTAATAACATCAATATCTATTTATTTTCGTAAATTAAAAAAATCCATACATAATCTTTATACTACAGCTAGACAATAATATATTTCCTTTTTCTGTTGGGGCGTTTATTATCTTTAAGTCGCCACAAAGCGCGAATTATAGATTATTTTTGTAAAAAAAAGTGAATGTCTCCTGCTAGAAGGCATCCTTCTTTTGGCAGAACTATTATTTTCGGATAAGGTGGGTATCCTGCCCATCCTAAGGGGCAAGGGAGACGCCTACTCGACAAGGGTAGATGAGTGAATGTATGCTACCGGACTCAACTAAGTCTACAACTAAGCTTTTATACTTTAAAATGAAAAGCTCCGTGCCATGATATAATAGAAAAATATATTCAAAGACTATTTAATTTTAATTAATTAAAGCCTTAAGTCCCCATCATTGAAAAGACTGGGGAGTTTATTGTGTAGAATCGAGAGGCACCGTCTATCGCTGGTGATCGTGCATCAGTCATTTATAGAGTCGGTCTATTGTATTAATCCCGACTGCCCCCGTCCTTATCCTCAATCTGGGGACTTTAAGTTTTGTAGCAGTTGTGGATCGATGCTGCGACTAAATAATCGCTACATTCCTCTCCAGCTTTTGGGTTTAGGGGGATTTGCAGCGATTTATGCGGTTTGGGATCAGCAGGATCAAACTGAAAAAGTATTGAAACTTTTGGTGGAAACGTCACCCAAGGCGTTGCAGCTATTTGAACAAGAGGCAGCCGTATTGCAACGTCTGAACCATCCGGGTGTGCCTAAAGTGGAGTCTGATGCCTATTTTACAGTACGTCTGAGATCCTGCCAACAGCGCGTACTCCCTTGTCTGGTCATGGAAAAAATAAATGGTCAGACGCTGGAGGCGATCTTAAACCGTTACCCTCAGGGGTGTCCGGAGATGTTGATTATGAATTGGCTGTACCAAGCGGCTGATATTCTCCAGGAGTTACATGATTTGGGCATTATTCACCGGGATATTAAACCCTCGAACTTAATGGTGCGCGAGGGAACTGGTCAACTGGTGGCGATTGATTTTGGCGGTGCGAAACAAATTGGCGCGATCCCTGTGGGAACAGAGAATCGTTCCACCCGCTTAATTTCTCCGGGTTACAGTCCTCCTGAACAGATTGCGGGGGATGCGGTGGGACCGAGGGCTGATTTTTATGCCTTAGGGCGTACTATGATTCAATTACTCACAGGTCAAGATTTAGCGGATTTACAAGATCCGGCGACGGGTGACTTTCACTGGCGCGATCGCACGAAAGTCCGTCGGGGTTTAGCTAACTTACTCGACAGTATGATCCGGCTTGATCCCCAAAAACGACCCGCTAAAGCTGCCGACATTCAACGGCGTTTGGTCGTCAGTTGCCGTTTTAACCGAAAATCGTCTTCCTCATTATCTCAGACGCTGGCTAAAGCCGCCGGAACGGTAAAGGACATTTCTCTGCGAGTTCTGATTACCTGCGCTGAAATTATCTTTAGCTTTGTGCGTTGGGTGTGGCGAGTCTTGATCAGCATTGTTCTGGCTTGTTTAGATATCACCTGGGAAATGGTAATGGCGGGAATGGGTGCAGCCTTTGGCGCGATCGCGGGATTTGCTTTGATTAACTGGACGATTATTGACGATCGCTTTGCGGATTGGATGAGCGGACAATGGACTCTCATCGTTCCTGAAATTCAGATTATCCCTTGGCGGGAACTGCTGATGTTTGCTTGTGCGGGTATGGGAACAGCGTGGGGATTAACGGAGGCGGGAGGATTCGGTCAACAGAAACGGCGGATTATTGCTGGGATTACCGGGGTTTTTGGGTATGGTGTGGGTTGGTTTATTTGGCAGGCGTCGATCTCCGCTTTAGCTAGGAAACAATTGACCGGATTGGGGGATTTTTTGCAGCTATCGCTATCTTATGCGATCGCGGATCGGTTACTGGGTTTAGTCACAGCTATTGCGGTTATTCCCTTGGTGTTAGGATTAGGATTACCCAGTCATTACCTGGTTCACGCCGCCGTAGCCGCAGCGGGTACGGGTATGCTATTTTCCGGCTTAGTTCGGTTAAATATCTTACCGTTGGAGGTATTAATTCACATCTTTTCCTTCTCCGATGGCAGTTGGTTAGATTTTATCAATACCATTAGTTTCTTTAGTTTACTTGGTATTACCATAGGATTTTGGTTAGGCGTTAGTTATTATCTGCTGGTTCCTGTACTGCGCTGGTTGGGGTGGCGGTGAAAAGTAAACGCTAGCTTTCAGCCTCAGCTATGGTGTCTTTCACCCATCGACGAAATTGTTTGACTAATTTGGTTTCTCCAATCGCGTTTCTTAAGGCTAAGAATCTAACCAGATCCTCAGCATTTAGCAAAGGTAAGGCGATACTTCTGTCAAGAGATAGGTATTCGCCGTTCTGCCAACTCAGGATGGTTAGTGTTTGTCCGTTGTAACGCCAGACTTCTGGTACTCCCAGGGTTGCATAAATCGACAGGCGATTGATTGAGCTACTGGTAATATCAATTTCTAGGGCTAAATCAGGAGGTGGAAATTGATTTAAGTCAATTTGAGCGACTCCTCGAACCAGCGCTTCATTCTGGATGTAGTAGCATTGATCGGGTTCTAGCCCTCTGGCTAAATCTGCGCGATCGCAAGTACGTGAACCCAGGCTGCGAATTTCAATATCAAGTTCTTCAGTCGCTGCTTCAACCAACCGTCCTAGAAGTTTTTTGTAAGTTTCATGAGGATCTAAGGACATTCTGATTTCTAACATCCCGCGATCATAGGTCAGACGGATAGCTGGTTCTTGTTCAAAATCCCTAATTAACAACTGGTACGTTTGCCAGCTAATATTAGGTAAAACAACGCGATCTGGACTTTGAATCAGGGTGGCAGTCATCAAGAGT
>CAKZMA010000877.1 GCA_937127375.1 uncultured Coleofasciculus sp.
ATTGATTGTTTTGGTTAACGTTTATGCAAAACCCGCCCTGGTTTAGGGATTAATATTGATTGTTTTGGTTAACGTTTATGCAAAACCCGCCCTGGCTAACGTTTGAGCTATTTAACAAATGACCAATGACAAATGACCAATGACAAATCATGCTTGACCTTTTAATTGAACCCTTACAATACAGCTTTATGCAGCGATCGCTCTTGACAGCCGTCTTAGTGGGAATCGTCTGCGCCTCGGTGGGGAGTTACCTGATGGTACAACGCCTCGCCTTACTCGGTGACGCGATTAGTCATTCCGTATTACCGGGATTAGCGATCGCGTATATCGTGGGTGTGGATATCTTTCTAGGGGCGTTCTTGGCGGGTATTATCAGTACCATTGTGATTACCTGGATCAGAACGCGATCGCAGATTAAAGAAGATGCGGCGATGGGGATTGTCTTTTCCGCCTTCTTTGCCCTTGGTATTACTTTAATTACAGTTATTCAAAAAGACAATAAGATTGACCTAAATCACTTTTTATTTGGCAATATCCTCAGTGTTACCAGCGAGGAAGTCATAAATACAGCCATAATTACCGCCATTGTCCTCGCCATTGTTTTATTGCTGTATAAAGAATTAATGTATTATACCTTTGACCCCATCGGCGCAAAAGCAGCCGGATTACCCACGAATTTACTCAACTTTGGCTTAATGATTTTAATTGCCCTAACCATTGTTGCCAGTCTCAAAGCGGTTGGGGTAATTTTAGTCTTAGCCATGCTAATTACCCCAGGGGCGACGGCTTATTTATTGGTGACAAGGTTACACCAGATGATGCTTTTAGGGTCAGGAATTGGTATAGTTGCCAGTATCAGTGGCATGTATTTGAGCTATTTTTTCAATTTACCATCGGGTCCGGCTATTGTATTAGTCACCTTTGGATTTTTTATGCTGGCGTTTTTGTTTAGTCCCAGTCAGGGCGTTTTAACCCATCCCAGAGTTCAATCTAATCAGTCACAGATTTGGCGAGAAATTAAGGGATTATTGAGATGAAATGAGTCACGCTTTAGTCACGCTTTAGTATCAGCCCTCAACTAAAGTTGGGGCTAAAAGCTTAAACCCGTTAAAACGGGTTCAAAGACTTACCCAGTAAGCTGCATTCTTACTCATTGGTGACAAGTTAAGGGGGGTTGCCAGCAACGACTATAATCAAAAGCTGGTAGTTACATCTAATCACTCTATGCCTGCTGAAGAATTTTTTCCGACTCTACACTGCTTAGAAACACTTGTACCAGAACTCTTGCAAGTTTCTAATCATCCATCGACTCCAACCCAATCAAAGAATTGCCTCACACTTTTAGCCTGTGGCGCTCGGCGGTGGGTAATGTTCAGGTCATTGTATGACCGCGATAGTGACTGGTTTGTCGAATTTGAAACTGAACTATTTAACTGTGCGGATTGGTTAAATCAGTTTAAGCAAAAAGTTGAGCATTATAAAACTCGTTCTTTCTCCGATTGGCTATTTTCCGATTATACCGAATCTTTCACCAATCAGTTCATTGCCACCTTAAAATCTCGATATACGTTAGAGGAAAATGACATTGACCAACTCTTGTCAACTCCCATTTTTTCTGCAACTGACCGTACCTTACGCAATCACTTAACTCAGTTGTCTCAGCTTAAAAATCCGTTCCTAGACCGACAACCAATCAATCCCCAAGCCACAAGCAAAAAGCCAATTCATAAATTCCGCAAACGGTCAACGGCTGCTATCCGTGAACTATTCGCAACCCAACCTAATTTTAAACTTGAGGAAACCTTAGAATTCTTTACTAATGATGTATCGGATATTGCTCAACTATTATTCACAAAAATTAATGGCGAACAACGCTTATTCATTCATCATGACTATGTAGTCAACGAAGACTTGCGGGAAACCTCAGCGGATTTAGCCGATCGCCTCAAAGAAATTTGGAAAGAGACGCCTACCCCACCGATGAAAATTGCCTATTCTAGTGCTTACTTAAATCAAACGCAAAACTACACCGTTTATCCAGTTTGCCTGTATTATTATCAGAGAGCTTACTACCTCTGTGCCTTTGGTCAAAGACCCCAGCGCACGGCAAACCAACCGCCAGTGGGATGGTACAACTACCGTTTAGAACGGATACGCCAACATCAAAAACTCTCTTGGGATACTACCCATCTGCCTTTCTCTAAATCCGACATTATTAACCATTCTGAAAACTATTCTACGGCTTATATTCAACAGGAACTAGACGCCGCTTATGGCTTTGATTTCTATGAAAACTCTGATTTAACTCTGCTGCGGTTTGAACCCGATTTTGCCCAACGTTACATCGACAACTCTTTCCGTCATCCGACCTTTAATAAACTGAATAGTTTGGAAGAAACACGGGCATTAATTAAGTCATTAAATCTACCTAATACCCAACAACTCTTAACCCATATTCACACCTATTCCGATGCGGCTTATTACATCCTCCGCTATCGCCAACAGGACAATACCGTGATCATGCGGCTCCGCGCTTGGGGACCTAAGGTAGAAGTAATTTTCCCCCATGAGTTGCGACAGCGCATGAGACAGGATCTCGAACAAACCTGGCAACTCTATCAAGACCTTTAAAACATCGCACTCCTCAACGATAACGCGAATTATTCTCTTCCCTGTTCCTTTTACAACTTACAACTTACAACTTATAACACATGACAACCCTTACCGAAACTCCACAATTATCCACTCGTTTTGAAGCCGCTTTAGTCTATGCCACTCGGCTGTATAACCATCAAGTCCGAAAAGGCAGTGGTATTCCTTATATCTCTCATTTGATCAGTGTCGCCGCTTTAGTCTTAGAAGACGGCGGCGATGAAGATGAAGCGATCGCTTCTAATGTCTCCTCACCTTCTTACCTCAGAGATTTGTAGCCCACCCTAACGACTAATTTTATCCAAGCTTGGCGCAGAATCTTCTGTTTGTCTGGGGGATTTGTCTTAATTTGCTGGAGCAATTCACGGGTATTCATCCACTGATACTGATAGATTTCTGCTGAGTTTGGCTGAATTATCGCCTTGCTATCTGCAATGATGAGTGCGGCAAAATAAGCTTTTCCTATCATTCTATTTTTGTCTACCCATCCGCGCACAGAGTAGATTAAGTCACGTTCGTCTCGGCGATATTCCGGGAATAAACGCTTGCCTACCCAAATACTACGTCTAAAT
This sequence comes from uncultured Coleofasciculus sp., assembly GCA_937127375.1. Taxonomy (GTDB): domain Bacteria; phylum Cyanobacteriota; class Cyanobacteriia; order Cyanobacteriales; family Coleofasciculaceae; genus Coleofasciculus. The sequence goes on from CAKZMA010000877.1 coordinate 3,225, forward strand.
TGAATTTGCAATTCGCTTAGTCCCAATTCTGTCTTCAAGCAGCGCATTGAAGCGGTTTTTGGACTCTCTTCTAAATGCATTCCTTCTTGGGGAGGCATCCAGATAGACTGATCCTGAAGGGGCTGCACTAACAGATATTTCTTTTCGGGATCAGTCGATTGAATGAAACAAATAACCTCTGGACGAAATCCGGTTAAATGGAGGCGATACTTCTGGTTAAAAATCCATTTGTATCCGAGCCGCAACCAGTCTAATTCTAAGTTCATAGCCTATCCCCGCCACAATCAGGATTTCTTCTAAGCTATCTGCTTATTAGAAAAGGGGGCTTCCAACTGGAATAGGGAATAGGGAATAGGGAATTTTAACCCAATCGGTAGGG
>CAKZMA010000878.1 GCA_937127375.1 uncultured Coleofasciculus sp.
CTGACCTGAAAAACCTCGGCAAACTTGGCGATTACTACGGGGCGGACTTGATCTACGGTAATATTCGGGATAAACTGGGCAAGACTCCCCACAGGTTTATCGGCAATTCCACAGGGGACGATACGCCCAAACCCACTTAAGTCGGGGCAAACATTTAGGGAAAAGCCATGCATGGTAATCCAACGACTGACTTTAATGCCAATGGCTGCAACCTTGCATCCCTCTAGCCAAACGCCCGTCATCCCGGTTTCGCGATCGCCTTTGAGTCCATAAACCGCCAACACTTCAATTAAGACGGCTTCTAACTGTCGCAGATACCAATGTAAATCTTGCTGATAATAGCGTAAATTGAGAATGGGATAGCCGACGAGTTGACCGGGACAATGGTACGTGACTTCACCTCCCCGTTCGATGCGGTGAACCTCCCAGTCTGCTTCTGCGGGGTTGAATTTGAGGAAGTCTAAACTTGCACCTTGACCTAACGTATAGACTGGCGGATGTTCCAGTAATAAGAGAACATCATCAAGGGTGGGATCGTTAATCCGTTGTGACAGGAGCGATCGCTGTTGTTCCCAGGCGACGGTATACGGTATAAGTTCTTGATTGTATAGTAAGCATTGACGTTGTGCCATTCACGCCCTATTCTCTGAAGATAACTTATCTATTATGAAAGACAAACTTATCTATTGGGTAAATCAGTTATTAGTTGCTGATTTCTTCCTGGTTTTATTCAGCTTCTTCTGGTTCGCGATCGCACTCCTGGGGCGATCAATTGGTGTTTCACTGGGATTAGACGTGTGGTATAGCTTGTGGAACCCTGTCTTTACTCCCGCGATCGGTCTTTTAATGGCAGGTGCGCTGTTAACTGGACTGATGAACCAGATTAACAAGCGTTTGAATTCAGATTGAATTCTGCCAAATATCTGGAAATGCCATCGCCAAATTGTCGCCAAATTGTAGTGGCATGGCACGCCCTCTACTCAAATAGATTCTCAGTTTATGGAAGTCTGAAGAAAAATGGCTACCCTTAGCAATAGACGCAACTAATATTGGTCAAAACTTTACTGTTCTTTCCCTTCATGTTCTTTATCAAGGTTGTGGAATTCCTGGTATAAATTAAAAATTGGAGTTGAGGAAACAACCGAGAAAAATTTCTTGCTTTTTACAAGGATAAATTAACATTATTGCCAATTTAGTTTGTGGTATTAGATGCGGTTCTTCCGTACCTGTTATGCTAAATCCTGGTCGCCCTAATTTTCTCTCATCACAATGAATTAGCCCTGTCCTTTTTAAGGGGGATTACTCGCCGTCAGTATGCCCGTTGGCTGATTGAAACGAATAATCGAATTTATGAGAACAGTCCCGGGAAACAAATCCGTTTAGCCTCAGAAACCACTCAACCCACGTTCCAAGATGTACCACCAACTGACCCAGATTTTGGGGCAATTCAGGGATTAGCTGAAGCGGGGTTAATTCCTAGTCCTTTGAGTGGTAATTCTACAGAAGTTCTGTTCCGCCCTGATGCACCTCTAACTCGGGAAAGTCTTGTTTTATGGAAAGTCCCGTTAGATATTCGTCAGGGATTACCGCAAGCCTCTCTAGATGCAGTGCAGCAAACCTGGGGATTTCAAGATGCGGGCAAGATTGATCCGAAAGCAATGCGGGCAATTTTGGCAGATTTTCAGAATGGTGAACAATCGATTATCCGTCGCGTTTTTGGGTATACCACTCTCTTTCAACCGAAAAAGCCAGTCACACAAGCAGAAGCCGCCGCCGCCCTGTGGTATTTTGGGTCTCAGGGTGAGGGAATATCAGCTAGTGAGGTTCTCCAGCAATCGAACTAGAAAGAATGGGTCAGGGTTCGTCTGTAGGGGCGGGTTTTACTACTATCTTTTCGGTTGCACCTCAATGTGAGTAAACCCGTCCTGTTTCTCTAGTTGTTAATTAAACCAAGCGGGTCGCCCCTACAAGACGATGATTGGGGTTTGAATGCGCCAAGCAGAGAGCGATCGCCTATTCTTATCTATCCGTATCTGAAGACGCAATCACAGGTCACTTTTCCCAAAATAGCACTACGGGGATACGTTAAGAATCTGAAATGTAGGCGTAACCGTCCTTATCAAACACTATATCATTCGGTAAAGGAAGGTGCAAAAACTTTAGCCTCTCCTAACTGCGGCGTTTGGGAATAGGCTACTGGGGAAAGCGTTACTCCTCCTAAATCAAAATAGTTACTAAAGCAACGCGGATTTAGGCCTGCCCGAAAACGTCGCGGCTAAATCATGATTTGATCAGGGTTTGAGGATGTAGTATGATGTTATTTGAATCCTGTATTGGGTTCATTTTAGTGCCAATTTTCAGCCGCAAACGCTTCAACGCCTGATAATGCGTTATTTTTTTCGTTTTTTTGTCGCCAACTATTAAATGCTACAAGCATGTTGCATTACCCAATTGCCTAGACTCATTTTGCCGCCGATTTGACAAACAAGCCATTTAATGCATCGAATGCCTGAACAAAAAAAAGACAACGGGTGGAATGGGAATGGCAATATCCACCCGTTAGAAGAGGTGCGATCGCATCAAACCGATAAAATGTAATAAGTAGGTCGGTGGAAAAACACCCAACACTCCACCAATTCTCTAAGAAGTCCTCAAACCCTTACATAAACAAATGACAAATGACAAATGACCATCTCCAGTTGCCGCCGAAAACAGCATTACTCTTAATCAACCATAAATCTCGTCAAGGACAGGAGAATCTAGCCGAAGCCATTCGTCAACTGAATCAACTAGGCTTTATTGTACTAGAAGAATTAACCGAAGATCCACTCAAGCTTCCGGACATAATCCGTCACTATCACCATCAAGTAGACCTGGTAATCATTGGTGGTGGTGATGGTACGCTGAATGCGGCGATAGAGGGGTTAGTAGATACTCAGTTACCCTTAGGTATTTTACCCTTGGGTACAGCGAATGATTTGGCGCGGACGTTGAACATTCCCATTCCTTTACCCCAAGCTTGCCAAGTCATTGCTACGGGTCAATATCAGAGAATAGACTTAGGTTTAGTTAATGATCAATATTTTTTTAATGTGGCTAGTTGTGGGTTGAGTGTAGAAATTACTCAGCGCCTCACCAAAGATGCCAAACGTCGCTGGGGAATTTTCGCCTATCTAGCTACAGCATTAAAAGTGATTTGGAAAGCACGACCGTTTCGGGCAGAAATTCGCATTAATGGAGAATCTATTCATATCAAAACAATTCAAATTGCTATCGGGAATGGGCGGCATTATGGTGGGGGAATGACCGTATTTCATGATGCCACAATTAATGATAATAAACTGGATTTGTACAGTTTAGAAATGCGTCATTGGTGGCATATTTTATTGATACTTCCTGCATTATGGAAGGGACGCCACACGGATTTACCTGGAGTCCGGACTCTCCACGATACGGAATTTGAAATCTATACTCGCAAACCTCGTTCTATTAATACGGATGGAGAAATTACCACCTCTACACCAGCAACCTTTCGAGTGATTCCGCAAGTTATATCTGTTTTGGTTCCCAGATAGAGCTTGCTGCACCACCCAAAAACCATTAGCCATCGATACTTTGAGTAGCATTGACATTGGCTCATCTTCCAGGAAAGAGAATCAAACTCATCAAAAACCTTGCACCGCTATCAGAAAAATGTACCCCTTGCT
>CAKZMA010000879.1 GCA_937127375.1 uncultured Coleofasciculus sp.
TAATTTAGGACAGGGAACCGAGTTTGTTCTCCAAATTCCAGTGCGTCAACATCTTTCGGGAAATAAGTGAAAGAAACCTGCTGGTTTAGAGAATAGCTAGGTTGTCGGGTCGATTAGTACAAAGGAGCGATTGCGTCTTCCCAGTTTGTTGTCTCAATCGAAGAATAGATCACCATGGGATCAAATAAGTTTGCTTTTTCTACACATTCTGTTCACTTTGTCAATGGGTAAGTTCTAAATTAAACTGGCGATACAATCAAACTAAACACCTTTTCGCTCAATCGCTACCATCATGACATCCACGCCAGCTCAATGTGAAAATCTGCAAGCCCAAGTAGACAGTCTTCTGCAATTACTACATCAAGAGCCATCATTACGCGCATCCCAGGATATCACATCTGTGCAAGCCTCTCTACAAAAAGCCATTTCTCCCATATTTGAGATTGTCTTTGCGGGTGCATTTAGTGCGGGGAAATCGATGCTAATTAATGCACTATTAGAACGGGAACTGCTTTATAGCGCCGAGGGACACGCCACAGGTACAGAATGTTATATCGCCTATGCGGATACAGATCAAGAACGAGTGGTGTTGACATTTTTGAGTGAAGCAGAGATTCGGGAACAGGCGGTAGCCCTATGTCAGAAATTGGGATTATCCGCCGCCGCAAAAGCCGCCGCTCATATTCATCAACCGGATGAATTTAACACTTTACGCCAAGGATGTCAAGAGATTATTCAGCAGGAAGGGGGAGAAAGTAAATCAGAACGCGCCAAACAAGCAAAGGCATTGGACTTGCTAATGGCAGGGTTTTTAGCAAACCGCGATCGCGTCCATTCTACCAGCCATGCGACGTATTCGATGGAACAGTTTGATTTTTCTAATCTCCAAGAAGCAGCCGGTTATGCGCGTCGGGGAAGTAATAGTGCGGTTCTCAAGCGGATTGAATATTATTGCCATCATCCCTTATTACAGGATGGTAATGTTTTAATTGATATGCCAGGAATTGATGCACCAGTTAAACAAGATGCCCAGTTAACCTATACCAAGATAGAAAATCCTGAAACCTCCGCCGTAGTTTGTGTGTTGAAACCCGCCTTAGCTGGGGATATGACAACGGAGGAAACGCAACTCCTGGAGACGATTCGTAGTAATCCAGGAATTCGCGATCGCGTCTTTTATATTTTCAATCGTATTGATGAAACCTGGTATAACAGCCAGTTGCGACAGCGGTTAGATGAGTTGATTCGTAGCCAATTTTGGGATACACCCAAGGTTCATAAAACCAGCGGATTACTGGGATTTTATGGCAGTCAAATTAAGCATACCACAGAACGCGATCGCTTTGGCTTAGATTCCATTTTAGCCGAGGCTGTCAGAGGGACAGGTAGTCAAAATGAAACGCCACAATTCGTGAATGAATTTAATCGGTATTGTGGTTCGGGTAAATTTGTGGGGAGTGAGTTTAAACCCTCTGTCAGAGGGTATGAAACCCCCGAAGAAAACTATGTGCGAATTCTTAGAGAATGGGGACTACCACTCCTAGATAAACTGATTCAAGATAGTGGGATTGAAGAGTTTCGCACATCCATTACGCGCTATCTTACCGAGGAAAAGCGTCCGCAGTTATTTGCTAATCTCGCTGATGACTTACAACCCTTATGTATTAATCTCAAAAAACATTATCTGGGGATTCAGCGAGATTTAGACAGTCAACCTCACGAAATAGAGGCGATGAAAGCCCAGGAGTTAGAACGGCTGAATCAAGAATTACAACAAGTGGGAAGGGAGTTTTGTATTCACATCGCTGAAGAAGTAAATCAGGCGGTAACCAATAGCTGTGATGCCTTTGAGATAGAATTTCGCCAACTCCAACATCAAATGATTCAACGCCTCGATGAATTACTCAATACATTCTCAGTCGCCCAAGCCTATAGTCGGGCGACTCGCAGCCATCCCCGCAATGCAACCGCCCCCTTAATTGCCGTTTTAGTCGAGGCGCTTTATTATTTGGCGAATCAGTTAGAAGATGTTTTAGTCGAAGCCTCTCAACAGGTAGCCTCTCACTTTTTTGCTTATCTGATGGAACAAATACGCCGCAGTGATTATTACAGTCAACTCTATCGATTATTGGGCAATGATGGCGGAATTGAGCAACAGTTAAAGGTAGTGGAAAAGCTAGTCTGTCAGGCGTTAGCCAGTGAAGCGCGGACAGAGTGTGACAGATATGTGCGAGAGAGTCCCCGTTTTTATGATGAAGGGACATTTTCAATTTATCAATTCCGGGAAACCTTACAGCAAACCTCTCAAGGGTATGATGCTGAAAGTATGATTGAAGCCGAACCCGCGATTCGACAGTTATTGAAATTAGATTTTGAACCCAAAGTCTCAAAATCTATTCGCCGCAATTTCCGCCAAACGGTTAATCAAACTCTAAAAACGATGTTATTACCAATGACCGATGAACAAGCGGATCGTATTTTACAGCAGTATCCCAATGCCCGTGCGTATTTAGAGCAAACCTTAGAACAAGAGGCAGAGGATAAGATTCAACAGAATCAGCGAATGCAAGAGGAAATTCAGCAAAAGATTGCGGGTTACAATCAAGCAGTTGCTGGAATTAATCGTTGTTTACAGGCGATGAAATTAGACAGGCATCATCAATTACCAACGATTGAAGAGTCAGATTTAACTGTAGTGCCAATTTCCGATGACGTGGATAACTTAACTGAGAATACAGTAGTCTCAGCAGATTCTGATCTACAATAAAACAAAAATAACTTTACTTAAAACTATAGAACTGGCTATGACCGATCAATTTAAGCCGTTAGATGATGTCGTTGAAGATCAACAGACTGTTTTGTCCTTTAGGAATTCTATGTACAAAGTCGGAGAATTTATGAGACAGAGGAAGATAGCATTTGTGGAATCAGGTCTTCATAACTGTTCTCACAGGTTAAAGGATAGAGGTGGAGTGCCATTTTTAAACCAATCAAATTCATGGCTTCAAGAAGGTGTAAATTGTGAGTTACTGAAACCTGGTAGCAGTGGCTGGAAAAAAGGAAAAGTGAGAATCAAAATGATTCTAGAGTTTTCCCCTGATGAACCAGAGGGTGAGGAAATACTGGAAATAAATGAACCCGACATTCCCCAGCCAGAATCGCCGCTTGATGATTTGCGTCAGAGGATCAACCAAGAAAATCAACCAGAAAACCAATAAACAAAACGCCACCAATTCCCATTCCATGTAGGGGCGCAAGGCTTGCGCCCAAAATCCCCATGAACAGCAGCAAGGCAAAATTTAATTGGCATTTGACATGGACGATAATTTCAAACTACTGGATATTAATGATGAAGATGTTTTGTATTTTAGTGATGATTCATTATTTAAATTTGGTTATTTTAAGGACAAGATAAAAAGTGAAATACAAACTAAAACAACAAGTCAAAGAACAATAAATGTTATCAAAAACCAGCTTACAACCTGGAGCATAAATAACTTAAATGGATGTCAGGTAAACGATATAACCATAAAACTCTTATTGCCCAGTGATGCAAAAGAGTGTGAAATTTTAAGATTGGGCTATCAAAGATGGCAAAAAGGAAAACTTCTGGTTGAAGTAGATTTAAACTATAGTGCTGTTTCTGATGAACCTAACAATCAACCACAATGGGAAATTCAGGCAATTCACTTCTATTTTAAGCCTGATCAACCTGAAATTCCTCAGCCCGAATCGCCCCTAGATGATTTGCGTCAGAGAATCAATCAAGAGAATCAATCAGAAAACCAATAAACAAAACGCCACCAATTCCCATTTATTGTAGGGGCGCAAGGCTTGCGCCCGAAAAAACCATAAACTGAGGGAGGTTAACCCAATCTTTTTCCCAAGAGTCATGCAGCGGAACAGTTAGGTAAATGACTGATAATTGTGGAGATAAATAAATATGGAAGATAAATTTCAACCTTTAGACAATGAAGAAGTTATCTCTGTAGCCAATAACGATAAACTTCTTTCTGATTCAATGTTTACAAGTGGACAACTGGTATCAGCCATAAAACAGATAGCCAGTAATTTCCCCAATACCAATAAAGATAAAATAGAAAAATGGTTTAATGAAGGAATCAAGGGAAAAACCCTAAAATTTGGAGCTAAGGGTTGGCAACAAGGAAAATTTAGAATAAAAGTCACTGTTGAATTCTGTCCTGATGAACCTGAAATTGAAGAAACATCAGCAAGCAGTGAACCCGAAATTCCCCAGCCAGAATCGCCGCTTGATGATTTGCGTCAGAGGATCAACCAAGAAAATCAACCAGAAAACCAATAAACAAAACGCCACCAATTCCCATTCCATGTAGGGGCGCAAGGCTTGCGCCCAAAATCCCCACCATGTTATCTTTGTAGGGTGGGTTGAGGAACGAAACCCAACTTCTATGATTTCCTGTTGGGTAACGCTGACGCTCTAGCCAACCTACAATAACTTAGATTTTCGATTAAAATAGTTGTCAGGGTAAATTCAATAACTATAAATTGACATGGAAAATAATTTATCTCTATCTAAATGTGATGACAACGATGTTTTGGATTTTGGAGGCGATACATTTAAAGTCAATAAATTAAAGCAAGCTTTAGATAAATCATTGGATGCAGACATAGGAGATAGGATTAATAATAATTTAGTTGACAATGGAGTGAATATAGATGAAACCATTTTGCGACCAAACGATGAGTATGAAGAATATACGAGATGGTTTAGCGAGGGCGTAGATTGTGAAATACTTCAGCTAGGTGCTAATCGATGGAAAAAAGGAAAAGTTAAAATAAAAGTTAGCTTTGAGTTTTATACAGAAGAGCCGGAGGATGGAAATAAAGATACCAGTGATAATCCAAAACTTGATCCACCTGAATCGCCCCTAGATGATTTGCGTCAGAGAATCAACCAAGACAATCAACCAGAAAACCAATAAACAAAACGCCACCAATTCCCATTTATTGTAGGGGCGCAAGGCTTGCGCCCGAAACGCCATAAAACCAATGAAAAAAACACCCCGAATTCCCATTCCTCCAGAAGTGAAAAACTATGTCTTTGAACGCGACAATTACCAATGTAAAAGCTGCGGTAAAACTTACCTAGACACCAAACTCCAAATTGATCATATTATTCCCCTTGCCCGTGGGGGGCAAAATGATATTAGTAATTTACAAACTCTCTGCCGTTCCTGTAATCTAAAGAAAAAACATCATCTTGATTCTCGCTTCCGGCGTCACTTCAGTCGCTAAAATGCTTGCTTCTTGAAGAGCGAGTATGACATAAGACATAAGACTAACTACTCCAGCTTCGAGAGTAGCTTCTCCATCTCAGCATTTGGCGATAAGAATGAAAACAAATGTTTAA
>CAKZMA010000880.1 GCA_937127375.1 uncultured Coleofasciculus sp.
CAAAAACTCATTTCTGAGCGAGGTATTTGCGTTCATTATGATATTGATGAGTTTTAGGAAGACTTCAAAATCTTAGAAGCGAAGGAGTAGCAATAATTTTTCCAGCTTACCCTAAATCCTGAAAGCCTGCACAGCTAGAGCAGTAGCCGACCAAAATAGGACGTAGGATAGATAGGGTGATTTGGCTTTACTTGATTTTAAATTCACCTCTCTTTTGACATCTTTCGATTACCGAGAAATGTTTGGGAACTCCGCTAATATTTTTTTGTTAGCAATATAGGTAATTATAAATTGCATTCATCTATTTTTTGAGCGATAGCTAAGGTACATCCTTGGCTGCTGAGTTCGTCTTGCATATCGCTACAATCTCCCAAACGAACAGCATCAATAGATGAGAATTTTTTGTTGTTAATTATTTTTCCATTGCAGTGTCTATCGACTGTTCGTAAGTGAGTGGGAAGATGCCCTATTGGAGCTGTTAAAGTAAAATTAAGTTCATGAAATCTTTTATACCCCACCGGATCACTGTAACATATTTTCCCAAACCTCTTCTCTTCCCACCACCAGCCCACTTCGACTGGAAACCCTTTGTCTAGATGATATGCTGCACGTTCAGGATTGTCTGGAATCATTACGAGTTCAGTTTCAACTTCCAGACCATGCTTTTTCCAAATTTGTCTTTGAATACTATATCCAAATCGTCCCTTACTATATCTAATCCAAAGATTATCAATTTCTCGGAAATCTTGACAAGATATGTTTTCTATATCTATATTCCGCAAAACTCCTTCGTGTGTTCTACCTGACAAATGTAGTAATATTTTTCTAGTTTCTATATCAGCTTCTTTGAAATCCTGATTTGTTAACAATTTTCGTAATCTACCTTTAGAGGTTAGCTCTTCACGGCGATATTGATGCCAACCTAAGAACAACAAAACAAAAAATATTAATAAAAAAATGAAAGTTGACATAATTTATATATCCTTGCTCAAAAAACTAGGAACACCACAGAATTGGGTTGTCAGGATATCTGGTGTAATTTGTGCGTCTCGCCGGGAGTCGTTGGGTTTCTAAGCCGGTAAATGTTTGTGGGTGTTGGGTTTCGTGACTCAACCCAACCGACTAGCTACATATCATCATTTCATGATGCTTTAAACGTGGATGCTTAGGGTAATGATTCCCCGTTCCATTTGTGATTAGGATCGGGATAAAAAGTCATCCCTGTACCACTCCCCCAACGTATCACCAACAGCCAGCCTCCAGGCACTTTTGCACGAGCCGTAGAAAACTTAGAGTCAAGGAACTCCCAATGTAGGTCTGACATGATTAATATTTCCCAGTTTTCAAATTAGCCAAATTCCGAAAACCAAAGTTTAACTATATTTTCCCAAATCATAGCGATTCTGAATTGCCGCAATAACACTCGCGTTGTTATAGTAAGCTGTGCCATCAGGGGCGATATAATTGCCGTTGGAGTTAACTCGAAAACGAGTCCCTACAGTAGTAGCGGGGTTTTTGAAGTACAAATCATTGGATTTAGGACTTCTGTGAAAAACTTCATATTGACCATTTTTTCCAGTGATGTAGCCGACAACAATTCTATCGCCTGAAGCAGAGTAGGTCTTCATGTCAAATCCTCGATTATAATTAAAAGCAGTAAATCCTGACCAAAATAAAACGTGAGAACTGAGTTGAATGGATCTTCAGAATTTGAGGCGGTCAGTGGCAATAGGGGCAAAATATTGCAGTTGCCTTACTTAAATTTGGTATCTCAGGCAACACATTACACCGTATTTCCTGAAGACCCGAAATAATTAGCCTCCAAGTTCTCTCTTCTTGGCTTCCAAAGCCTTCCGTTCCTGGGGAGTTTTGGCTTTAGCTAACCGAGCATTGATTCGATCAATCTGGCTACTACTACCAGAACCACGAGAATGATCTGACTTTCGTTTTTCTCCATGTCCTTCAGTATATTGCTGTTCTTTGTTTCGACCAAATTTTTTGTCCATTGACGACATAACTAATCACTCCAAATATTATGCTGCCTTTACAATTATCATGCTTATCTTAGTATTTGCCAACTCAAAAAAAGTGAGGATTAGGGGGATTTTAAATGAGTCTCTAAACATCAATCTCATGGCAAAAAGTAATATCTTGTAGCTAAAAAGGTAAAAAATGTGGCAAAATGGGGGCTAAGATAGACAAAACAACAACCTAATTGAGCAGCTATGGGGATTCAGGAAGCGTTGCAGTGGACCGATCGCCTGCTTCTGGCGGCTACGGGGAAACATTTAGATACACTGCAACGCGCCATCTTGGAGGGAGCATGGCAAGGTAAAGGATATA
>CAKZMA010000881.1 GCA_937127375.1 uncultured Coleofasciculus sp.
AATTTGTAAACAATGATTGTCTCAATTAAATTAATTAGGTTCCGTTGTATCGTCTGATCCGTTATCTGGGCTTGGGCTTGTTCGATTAGAGTCCTTGCTCGTTCAGGGGCTGTTTGTTCCCTCTCAATTACTAGCTTAACAATATTAACCCCCAGGGAATCTGATGCATCGTCTCCTAACTCATCCAAGTAAATCCGTTGCACTCGGGTAAACAGTTCCCGAAATTGTAACGGTTGTTCTCGTTCAATCCGGCGAGTTGGATAAATGACGACAACCCGCCAAGGACAAGAGGGTTTATCTTGTCTCAAGTACAGAAAGAGTTCAGCAAATATACGATAGTATAAATCCTCATCGGGTTGAAACTGAACTTCGACGACATATAAGGGGTTTTCGGGGTTTTCCGTCTTGGGGAAAAATAAACCATCCAGTCGAAATGCTAGTTGTTTGATTTCACGGGAGGTGAATTGATAGGTTGTTGCTTGTTCTGTTGACTGGTTAATCAGTTCAAAGAAGATACTGGGAAATTCTTTAAACAGGCTATAAAACAGGGTATCAGTTTTCACGTTCTCCTTTGGTAACTATTACACCGTGGACAACGGCTACTATGCAACCCTCTCTGGTGCAAAATTCCTATCAGGATTGTCTTGACTAATTTTAGAAAATATGCATAGACCGAGAAAGAACAGCGCGATCGCACTTCTTTTCGGGTAGCGAGTTCTACTTCTCGCCTTTAATTGTGTCTACCTACTGATCAGGGATTGAAACCTTCAAATCATACTGATTACAAGTTGCGATTAACTCATCAATATAACGCGATCGCACCGAGTCAGGGGCGATGATTTGACAGTCTTTGCCATATTGCTTCACCTCCCGCAGAAACCAAAACGTACTCGATATATTTCTCACCACCCGCCGTACTCGTGGCTTTTCAGGTAACCAGTCATTTTCCTGATCCTCGCGTCTGGCTTGATAGGCAAATGCTAATCCTCTAAATAGATGCATTTCCACCTCAATCTGATCCAAACTGCGTCGCCATTGTCCCTTAATCGGCGTTATCGCGGCGTCTTGAATCCGATCTAATCGCAAACACCAGTTATGCTGTAACTCCGGAATATCCAGGTTTCCTTCGGTTTCTTCACACCAGCAATCTAGGTACTGACGTTTGTCGTGGAGATTGATTCTCCCATAACGAATCGTAAACTGCCATAAACGCCCTGGGGCATCTTGATAGGATAACTCAAAAGGATGATTCCGGCGCAGATAGCGGTCAATCTCTATCCGCCACGGTGGGGGTAAATTATCGACAAACCCTTGAATTTTGCGGCGTAGGGGAATCGAGAGTTCGCTGCGTTCGAGTAATAATTCTGCCACAATCCGCGCTTGTTCCATCTCGCCGATGTCGGTTAATGCGCCAATTGTCCGATCTAACGCCTGGATGCGACTATCGGTCCAATCCTGATTCGGTAATACCAATAACTGACGACGAGCGATCGCTTCCACTAATTTGGAGATATTGGCACGCTCTCCCCATAAGATACCTAATTCTAGCGCGATCGCTTCCAGTTCGGTTTTGTCTCGTGCGGATAGGGATAGGGTGATCGACTGACCTTTACGACTCATCGAATTTATACGGACACTTTATCCGGATAATGTGGCTCATTTTCTATTTTGAGTGTCATCATGGGAAATAACAAGACGTTACGGACACTGTTTTAAGGATATGTCCGAGTATCAAATTACGCTCAAACCCATCTATTCTTGTCCGGCTGATCAAGTACCCGCAGGGTTCACCTTACCCCAAGGCTGGTCATCCCTTTCTGGACATCAAGTGGAAACCTTAGCCGCCATCAGAAATCCAGACATTGATGTTATTTTCAACACCGCCATGACTGGAGATGGGAAAAGTTTAGCCGCTTATTTAGAGGTTCTGCAAGGGAACAGTTGTGCCATTGGACTCTATCCTACCAATGAACTTGCCCGTGATCAAGAACTCCAGATTCGCGGCTATATTGATACCTTTCAGCCTGCCAATGACCCCCGTGTTGTGCGACTGTCTGGGGCAGACTTAGAACAATATGCCGAAAATGAAGGATTACGAAAAAGCGCCGCGATCGCCTCTCGTAGCGGTCAGGCGGAAGTTTTACTCACCAATCCCGATATTTTCCATTATTTACATCGCGGGGCGTATTTGGTGAAGGGGGATAGTCCGGATCGGTTATGGGGGCGAATTGATAAGGATTTTGACTTATTTATCTTTGATGAATTTCATGTCTTTAATCCGCCCCAAGTTGCCAGTATTATTAACACCCTGTTGCTGATTCGCTGTACCAATCGCCGCAAAAAAATCCTATTTCTATCGGCGACACCAGAACCACCGTTAATTGAGCGATTGCAAAAAGCAGGATTTCGGGTCAAGCTAATTAACAATACCTATCAGTTTCCCGATACCGTAGCCGCCTGTCAAGAGTTAGAACAGCAGCAGTGGCGGCAAGTTTCTCGGTCAATTACGCTTAATTTTCTTCCCCTCGATCCCTCATTTAATGCCTCAGAAGCCTGGATAGTCAACCAGTTAGCGTTAATTTTAGCTCAGTTTCAGCAGCATCCAGGGAGTAAAGGGGCGATTATTCTCAACTCCATTGCTGCTGTGAAGCGACTGGTACCCTTTTTGCGAGAACAGTTGCAGCCTGTGGGGTTAACGGTGGGGGAAAATACCGGGTTATCGGGGATAGGAGAAAAAGCGCGATCGCTGGCGGCGGATTTAGTGGTTGGCACGAGTACCATTGATGTGGGCGTAGATTTTAAGATTAATTTCTTAATCTTTGAGTCGGCTGATTCCGGGAACTTTATTCAACGGTTGGGGCGGTTGGGACGCCATCAGGGGTATGAACAAAAGGGTAAATTTGTCAAGTTTAAAACCTTTACCGCTTATGCCTTAGTCCCCAACTTTTTAGTCGAACGCTTGTTTACAGCAGAGATGCCCCCATTACACCCTACTGGAGACTATGATCGCTCGTTTTTGCATCAGACTATTACCGAAAACTATCGCCAGATTAACGACTTTCGCGGCTATTATTCCCGCTGGGGGGCAGTGCAGTCCTGTTTCTTAGCCTATCAGTTACGCGATCGCACGATTCAGTCTCAGTACGCCCAGAGTCGGGAAACATTTTGTCAACTCAGCGAAGCCGTATTTAATACCCAATTGAACCGAGTGGCGGGGCGGATTCGGGGATGGGCGCAAGACTGGCAAAAATTATCAGGAAAGAAAGGTAATCCCATTGCTGAAGATGCGGCAAGTTTTCGGGGGGTAAGCGTATTACAATGTGGACTCTATGACATCACCGAAGACAATCCCGTTGACCGATTTAAAACCTACAACCTACCGGGAATTCTCAGTAACCTAGAGATTGAATGGTGGACAAAAGCCGGATTTATACGGACACTTCAGCAGGCCGCCACAGACACCAGACAACCGATTGCCAAAGGGAGGTTTGAATACTGTCTGGGGTTTATGAAATTGCACGCCTATCGGGAGGAACGATTAAACTGGCGGTTTACCTATCCAGGAGACTTACAACCGATTGCAGAGGCGTTCAAGGTGCAGGTAATCACCGGGATTCAAATTTGGCAACCCGATAACCCTTGGGTGGGTGCAATTAACCAACGGTTACAGAAGCAGGGATTAGTCAGCTATATCTTGTCGCATTCCGTCGTAGAAGTAAGACGGCGATTACGCTTACCGATGCACTTTCAGATCTATCCGATCAGCGACCAGTACAGTATACACGAAGCTACCGCCCCTTATGCGATCGCCCTTGGACAATCCGCATTATTACTCGATACCCTAGCCCATCGACTTCAGAATCAGGGAGGAGAAATATGGATTACTTAATTCGTTCGTAGTTGCGCTTGTAGTTGCGCTTTAGCGCCATCAACGCCGAAACACTGACGACAAACTTGGCGCTATTCCTAAATACATTCAACTCAACTTAATCTCAAAATGCAGCAAAATCAACCCACAATACAACAACTAAAAGAACTATTAGCCGTTGAACACATTCTCGGAATGCTGGCAGCAGGCGATACCATCGAGAAATTGTTAGCCAGTTATCCCTGGTTAGAACCGGAAGATGTACACGCTTGTTTACTCTATGCGCGTGAGTTCATTGCTGATAATAACGTTTGATTTTTATGGAGTAAGGGCACGGCAGTGCCGTGCCCCTACAGGTAATAATTGTGACATCAATTTGCTTATGTCTTGTCTTAACACCATCGCCTATCGTGAAAAGGTGCGTTACGCTTCGCTAACACACCCTACCACCCTAAAAATAGCTGGTTCCAAATATCTGTTTCCCCTTCTCCCTTGATGGGAGAAGGGGTTAGGGGATGAGGGTGAAACAGTCCCTGAGAAACCTAGGAAAATATCAAGATTTATCGAGGTAAACCATGACCCAAAAATCCCATCAATCCGACCCCCAATTTAACCAATTATCCCTATTCGATATAACCCCAGAACCCGATGATGACTGGTTAAACGATGACGACTTAGGCTTGGATACAGAATCCTCAAATCGCACCATTGAAACCCCTCAATCTTTACTCACCCTAAACTTACTGCGAGACGCAATTCAAGCACAGAATCCCGATGACCCCGTGATGCAGGATTTTGGCGAGTATGTTGTACCCAATCTCTTACAATTCGCCATTGGTGTTACTGCAAAAGGGGGAAAATTCTTTGATCACTTAGATCAACAGCGAGAAGCCGAAGGGAAAGAAAAAGTCCGCCGAGATAATGCGACTGATCAATCCCTGAATACCCATTTACTTAATGGCGTATTTCCTGCCAATTTAATTCAAAAGCGACTCAAAACTCTAAACACAACCGTTCAACGAGTCGTGGGAGAACGTGAACGCCGCTTAGTCATCGCCGCCTTTATTCTCCATGACTTTGAAAAGTTCCCCGATGTCCCCAAAGATTGCCGAAAATTGTCCCTTAATGAACATCGACAGATTATTGATCAAAAAGTTCGCCAACTGGGATTAGATTCCTTCATTAATCCAGGAGATCCTGACACCTATTCTGAATATATTGATGATTTATTATGCATGGCGTATAATGCCCAACGACGCTGGGATACTAACTGGAACTTCTCTGAATATGGACTCAATCCAGTATTGCGCGATCGCACGCTGCGCTGTCTGTCTGAGTTAACTTGTTTAGCTGACTCCTTGGCGTCGATTGTTAAGCATCCTCAAGACGCGACAAATCCTAGACTTAAAGAACTTATTCACAGTCTTAGTGATGGACAATTGACATTTACTTATCACAGTATTGCCGAGAATCGCGGCGTATTAACTAATGTGGTAAATAATGCCTTAATTCAGATTCATCAGACACATCCAGATATTGAACCCTTACTCTATTTACCCACCGGGGTTATTTATGTGGCACATCGCCACGCGCCTGCGATTTCCCTAGCGGGTTTATCCGATAAGGTTGTCGCTAGGATTAAATCTCTATGTCGGGAACAATTGCGCCTGAGACAAACGGGATTTGGGCGCGATGGGAAGGGAATGAAATATGCAGACTATTATCAGTTATTTTTTGATGAGTCTGGGTTAATGGAGGTAGCCTTAGATGCAACCTTGCGGATTTTAAATCCAAATAAACCCTCAGTCGCCAAGAGTCGCAGTGATAACCTAGTTAAGTTTCAGCAACAGGGAATATTATCCGCCGATTATGACTTTAAATTTGGCGATGATATTCGTATTGATCAATTGGCAGAATTTGGCGATTTAGTCAGTCGTAAGATTTGGGGGGAACGGGTGAATCAAATTGAAGCAGCGCGGAAGCAAAATAAGTCGTTACCTGAACTTCCCCATCTGGATTTAGTCCATAAACTGGCGGAATATTGGCATCTAGGGGAGTATTTACCGCCAATTCGGGAGATTCAGCAGATTAATCAACGACTGAAGCAGAAGAAGTTAAAAGGAAATACAGGGGGTGTTCCCTACGAATGGTATTTTTTGGCGGCGAAATATCTGCAAAAGCATCCAGGGTTGGAAACTATTCGCGACACAGGGGAGGAGTTAATTGCCTATATAACCGCGTTAATTCAACCTCTGATATCTGAGTATCAATTACCCGATGGCTGGGATGATTTAAGGCTTTGGCTGGAACGGGTGGTGATGTTACCCAGTCATCGAGATGACAAGGCGACAGTTGATGTATTTTTAGCAGAATTGGCGACGTATCAGGCGGCGAAGAAATCCGGGCGAGGGCGTCAGTTAATTTGTTCGATTTCCCATTCTCCCTATACGGTAACGGAACAGATGGAATCAGCGGTTTTATTTACGCCTCAGGTGTATACGAATAAGCAAATGCTGGGCGGTTCTAATGCTAAGCGGAATATTTCCAGTATTGCGGGAATTGAGATGATGTTGCGGCAAATATTGATGAACCAAACCCAGGCGGTGGGGAAAAGGTTTGAGGATGGGAAATATCGGTATCTGTATTTTTATCCCACTTATTATTTTACGCCAGAGACGAATAAATTCCTGCAAAAGGCTTATAATGGGATTGCCCAAACCCGGTTTAATACTCAGATTCGCAATCATTTTATTAGTCAAGAGTTGAGGGCAGACTTAAGTCGTAGCCGTTATCAGACGGTGGACATGTTTCTGATTCAAGACACCTTTGAACCGGGGCGCGATCGCACGTTTAAATTGGCATATCCTGATGATCAACCGATGACATTTTATTTTATGGCAATCCCGCCGGGGCGCGATAGTACGGATACGGAGTCGTGGGTAATGCCGAGTTGGTTAGGGTTAGCGTTTCCGATGATTCTGGATGTTAAAACGGTAGTGTCTGAGTCTCCGATTCCGCCGTTTACGGATGGCGCGGCGTTTGAAGAGACGGTTTTTCTGGATAGTGCGCCCCCAGCATTTCGGGCATTGGTGAAACGCGATCGCTTCCGGTTAGATTATATCCTGGAAGGCTGGATGGAGAACGGAATTGAGTATCCTGCACCGTTGAATGTTCTCACGGCGGCGTATGCGATTCATCTGGATATTAATGCTAAATCGGGTAAATCTGGGTATGACCCGAATTGGGGCAGATTAACCGAACTGGCAAAAGATTTTGAAACCAGTCCTCTCTATGTCTTTAGTTATCTAAACCGCTGGGTTCGTAGCCAAACCCATGATACCGCACCTTTGAATAAAGTTCGCCTCTATGCTTATCAGTTTTACCCTTGTTTTGACCCCTATACCTATTATGATCCCGAACGGGAGGAGTTAATCGTGACAGAAAAATCGAGTCTCAATCATCCTAAACGGTTGATGCAACTGTATCGCCAATTTTATCGGGCAAATAAGCGCTATAATCCTAAAGCGAATGCGGTGTTAAAACCCATTGATATTGCCGCTGATACGATTTTAAAAGCCGATACAACTGTGTTTCAGGGTGAAACCCTAGTTATGGCGGTAGCGGCGGAAGTGTTTAAACTGATGGATCGGGTTCATGGATCAACGGCTGAGGGGCGCTGGGTGATTAGTAATCGGGAAAAAGAACGGCAGGCAATTGTCGAATTTGCCCACTACTTTGTGGTTGAAGTTTTTGATAAAGCATTGCGGTGCGATCGCGCCCGGTTAGCTGGGCGACAATTGAATTTAATTCGGGATACTTGTGAGTTTTTGTATCGCCTGGAAGATGATAAAGAAAATCGTCAGCGCCAGGAGGAATTAACGGAGGATGGAGTTAGGGAGGGCTGAGGCTAATGGATGAGCAAAAATGCTTTTTTAACGCAGAGGTACGCAGAGGTGGGCGCAGAGGTACGCAGAGATTTTAATAGATTCGGGAGGAGTTTATAGAGTTGGAGGAATGAGCTGTTCGGCATTTAAACCTTAATGTCAATAATGACGAAATCCTTGTAGTGCGTTTAGCGAAGCCATGGCGCAGGCTTTGCATCTTGTTCGCTACTAATACCCAATTTAAATGCATGACAGCTTCAGCGAAAGATGAGTCGTTAAAGTTTACCTCTTTTTCAATTGTCACTTACTAATTAGGAGAAAACGAATGTCATTTCTTAAAACTATCGACACGAATCTATTTCATTCAGAACTTCCCTACAAGCCGATGGGAAAATATGTTCATTTTCTCACCCTTCGGATTACTGAATCCTACCCTCTGTTTCAAACCGATGGCGAACTGAATAAGGCGCGAGTTCGGGCGGGGATTCAAGATAAAACTACGATTAGTCGCCTGTCTATGTTCAAGCGGAAACAGTCTACCCCAGAACGTTTAGTCGGGCGAGAGTTATTGCGAAACTATGGTTTAATCACGGCGGATGAGTGTGAATATAACGTCAGTTTTGCCATGGATAATCCCGACTGTATTATTTATGGATTTGCGATTGGGGATTCGGGGTCAGAAAAGTCAAAAGTTGTCGTAGATACTGCCTTTTCTATTACCGCCTTTGATGAATCTCACGAAACCTTTACCCTGAATGCACCCTTTGAAAATGGCACAATGACATCAAAAGGAGAAAAAGGTTCTAAACCGGGAGAAGTCACCAGTCGAATTAATCAACAGGATCATATTCGCCCCCAAGTCTTTTTTCCCAGTATTGTCACCCTCAAAGATGCCACAGAAGCCAGCTTTATTTACGTCTTCAATAATATCCTCCGTACCCGTCATTATGGCGCACAAACCACACGCACGGGACGAGTCAGAAATGAATTACTGGGGGTGATTTTTGCTGATGGAGAGATTATCAGTAATTTACGCTGGACTCAGGGAATTTATGACCAAATGAAGGCAAAAAATACCTTGCCCACTCTTGACCCTTTAGATGAAGAGGATGTCATAGATGCTGCAACAACCGCGATTGAACAGTTAATGAGTCAAGAATTTATTGTCCACACCGATTATATTGGCGATGAGTTTCAACCGCTGCTGAATGAGGTGAAAACTTTGGTCGGAACTGAAGCCGGAATTAAGTCTGTGTTACAACAAGCCGATGCTGAAGCCAAAGACTATGCCCAAAAACACATTAGTTCTAAGAAAAAGGCAAAAGCGAAATCAACAAGTTGATGTAGGGGCGCAAGGCTGATATTGGCATCAACGTCAGTTCAATGTAGTTCCCGTTTAGATCCCCCTAAATCCCCCTTAATAAGGGGGACTTTGAGAAGTGTTTTGTTCCTCAATTGCTTCAAACAGTCCCAACCAGCTAGAATCATCTTAAAAAGGGGTATTTTGAGAAATATCTTGTTCCTCTATTTTTAGGGAAACGTTGAGGAATATCTTGTCCCCGCCTTTTTAGAGGAAACGTTAACCTTGAGAAACATCTTGTTCCCCCCTTTTGAAGGGGGGTTAGGGGGGATCTCTTATCGAGTAAATTCCCCAACCTCCAATCCCCAATCTCCATGAACATTATGGCAATCCTTTATCGCTATCAAATTGAATTACACGATAGTCTCTATTTCGCCACTCGTGAAATAGGCAGACTCTATGAAACCGAACCCATACTCCACAATTATGCCCTCTCCTATGCCTTAGGATTAGTTGATAGTGAACGATATGCTACAACCGTCCCTCCAGAGGCATCCTATCGCTATTTTTGTGCCGAACAAGTTCCCCAATATCAAGCACAATTAACCCCGCTGAATCAACAAGGCATTTATGTTACCCCCGCCCGCAGCATTTATCATGCGTCGGTTCTCAATACCTGGAAATATGCCGACAATCGCTATCACGTTGAGATGAAGAAAACCCAGAAAAATATCCCCAGTTTTGGCAGGGCAAAAGAAATTGCCCCAGAAAGTCAATTTGAAGGCTTTGTGATTAGCCAAACTCCCTTAACCTTGCCCACCTGGATTCGGTTAGGAAAATGGGTAAGTAAGGCACGGGTGGAGATTGTAGAAACCCAGGAAAGTAAACTATCTGGGAGGGCAGAAGATTTTACATTTCCCTATCCGCTTAACCCGTTAGATGTGATGTTTTCCCATCGAGTTACCAGTTATGATGTGATTAATATGCCTCCGGTAAGTCTGATCAAAATGGTAAGTTTACATGGACAATACTACCGATTTAATCGTCTCAAAATTCCCGCGCTGATGCAGTATCGCTTTAGTTGATGATGTAGGTAAGGGCACGGCAGTGCGGTGTCCCTACAAATACCCTGATAATTGGTTATTTCCATGCCTCATAGTCTAATTCTCAACCTGCTTCCCCAATCACCAATTCCCACCCAGTTTCTCAGTGGACGCCATTTACACGCCCTATTTCTTAATTGGGTGAGTTCCGTCGATAGAAAAACAAAACCCGCCCTCTCCACCTTGCACCGGAATATCTCTATAAATTGGTTAGGTTATTGTGTAGGGGCGGGTTTAGGGACTAAATTCAACGATTCACCGATAACCTTTCAACAAAACCCGCCCTCCCCACCGAATAAATGAACTAGATTTTCCACGAACCTAATTTTATAGATCCCCCCTAGCCCCCCTTCAAAAGGGGGGAACCGGATTTTAAGCGGGATGCGAGGGGGATCTCAACATAAAACCCTAACCCTTCATTTACAGGTAAAACAAATGAACAATACCGATTACATTCCCATCGCCTCTCTTAACCACTATTCCTACTGTCCCCACCGTTGCTGGCGGATGTTTTGTGCGGGGGAATTTAGCGAGAATTACTATACCATTGATGGCACCAGTTTACACGATCGCGTCCATAGATTAACTGAATCTCAACGGGAGGAAGTTTGGCAGGTACGGGCGATTTGGCTGAAGTCTCAACAGTATCACCTAATCGGGAAATCCGATTTAATTGAGTTAGAATCTGGTGAACTCTATCCCGTGGAATATAAGCGGGGGCGGAAGGGGGAATGGGATAATGATGAATTGCAGGTGTGCGCCCAGGCGTTGTGTTTAGAAGAAATGACCGGACAATCGATTCATCGTGGCTATATTTATTATGCCTATTCTCATCAGCGGCAATTCGTCGAGATTTCTGATACATTGCGACAGGAAACCCTGGATACGATTGCATCGGTGACAAGATTACTGGAAACCGGGAAAATGCCTCAACCGATTTACACGAAGCGCTGTAAAGGATGTAGTTTTTACTCTCAATGTTTACCCCAAGCCGCCAAAAAGGTGGGGCGATATCAGGAAGAGGAATAAAACCTAACCCCCTAGCCCCCTTCCCACCCCCCTCATTCCCCCCTGCGAGGAGGGAAGTCAAAGGATGCTTCGCTTTTTTTGCAGGGAAGGGGGAACCGGATTCAATACTGCCATTGATCATTCTTTTTTAGTAACGATAAACGATGATAGTTCAAGGATTTCTTGATATTCGAGTTTCGTAACCATTGGACTCCGGCTCCCCTCTCCTTGCAGGAGAGGGGCTGGGGGAGAGGTCAAATCGTGAATTCGCCAGCAATATCTGACCCAATTATTATCAATGTTTGCTTGTAGTTGCGCTTTAGCGCCGCCAACCTCACGACTAACAGGAGAAAAATCATGGGAACCGTTTACATAACTCAAGATGACTCATTTATCGGCAAAACCGATGAACGCCTTAGCGTCAAAGCCAACAAACAGAAACTTTTAGATGTCCCCCTAATTAAAGTAGATGGGATAGTCGTATGCGGACGGGCGACGGTATCGCCAGCCGTTGTCACCGAACTATTAGACCGAAAAATTCCCCTCAGTTTTATTACTGGAACCGGGAAATATCTGGGACGATTGGAACCGGAACTGACCAAAAACATCTTTGTTCGCCAAGCCCAATGGCAAGCCGCTGGGGAATCAGCAGCAGCGCTACATCTTGTGCGAGGATTTATTCGGGGAAAACTGAAAAATTATCGCACGATGCTAACCCGAAATCAGCGCAAATATCCGGAACTGACGTTACAAAAAGCAATGAATCGTCTACAAAATGCGATCGCGCCCATTGAGAAAACGGATAAAATTAACTCCCTGCGGGGGTTAGAGGGGGCGGGAAGTGCAGCGTATTTTGGTGTTTTTGAGCAACTGATTCGCATCCCTGGATTTAAGTTTACCGCCCGCCGCCGTCGTCCCCCAACTGATCCGGTGAATGCAATGCTGAGTTTTGGCTATTCACTCCTGCGTCATGATATCCAGAGTGCGGTGAATATTGTGGGCTTTGATCCCTATTTGGGCTATCTTCATTGTCAACAGTATGGTCGTCCGGGATTAGCCCTAGATTTAATGGAAGAGTTTCGTCCCTTGGTTGTGGATTCAATGATACTCAATGGGATTAATCTGCGAATCCTCACCCCTGAGCAGTTTACCACGGAACCCCTGAGCCAAGCCGTATTTTTATCTCCTGAAGGACGGCGAGAGTTTCTCAAACTCTATGAACAAAAGAAGCAATCAACCTTTAAACATCCTGTCTTGGGGCGCAAATGTACTTATCAAGAAGCCTTTGAAATTCAAGGGCGACTCTTGGCGAAGTATCTGATGGGGGAAATTGAGCAGTATCCGCCGTTAATTGTGAGGTAGAGGGTATGTATGTAGTCGTGTCCTATGATATCCCGGAAGATAAGCGTCGGACGAAAATACACAGTATTCTTAAGTCTTATGGGCAGTGGATGCAGTATAGTGTGTTCGAGTGCAGTTTGACGGATACCCAGTATGCCAAGTTGCGATCGCGTTTGAATAAGGTGATTAAGCCAGACCAGGATAGTATTCGTTTTTATTTCCTCTGTGGCTGTTGTCAAGGGAAGGTTGAACGCATCGGTGGAGAAGCGCTTCGGGATAATTCGATTTTCTTTGTCTGATGCGACAACCAGTAGGTGTTTTTTTCGGGGAGTCAAAATTTGAGGCTGTATTCCTTATGCTCTCAGGGATACAGCCTTTTTCACGGCTGAGGAGGTTGTCGCAAAGGCTGAAAGGCTGATACAGAAAGGATTTGAGACTTTTTTATTCGAGGGGGTTGTCAAAAGCGAGGGCTGAAATGCTATAGTTAGAGGAGGTTGTCGCAATCGAACCTTGAAAACTAAATACAGCAAGCGTTTCAGAGGTCGGC
>CAKZMA010000882.1 GCA_937127375.1 uncultured Coleofasciculus sp.
TTCCCTGTTCCCTGTTCCCTATTCCCTATTCCCTGTTCCCGATGAACAGAGTGGGAAAATCGTTAATATATTGGCAGGACAGTAACTTGAATCTTGTCGCTGTATACTACAGTGCAAAAAACTTGGTCTTGTCTGCTGTTGGCTTCCTAGCATCTTTACTCAACATGACTTCACCTGTTCCGGAAAACGCGAAGACTGTCATTCGCCCCATTCAATACGGCGATTTGGAGAGAATTGAGCAGCTTACGACTCAAGCCACAGATACGGAGTGTAATAGCTGCTCGTTAACCTTCATCCGCCAGCTTCAGCAAGTTCGACGCTGGTATGGGCTGCTGATGGTTTTGAATTGGTTTCCGAATCCTTGCCAGTATGATTTTTGTTTCTATGTAGCTGAACAATTTCAGCGGCTGCGAGGATTAATTAAAGTGTCACCCTTTAATCGGACTCGCAGTACTTGGCGAGTGGAACAGGTGTTAGTTGCTCCCGATCCGTCTCCTGAATCCATTAATAAACCCGCCAAACTTGAAACCGGCTCGGCACTCTTGCGCCATTGCTTCGAGACGATCTGGGAAGCCCGCACCTGGTTACTAGAAGTCAATATCCACAATAAAAATACCCTGGCACTATATCGGCGGAATGGATTTCAACCTCTAGCCCAATTGACATATTGGTCAATTTCTGCTCAAACCTTAGCTAAACTAGGCGATCGCGAACCCGATTTACCCAACTTGCTCCCGGTGAGCAATGCTGATGCTCAACTATTGTATCAGCTAGATACGGCGTCCATGCCTCCGTTAGTGCGTCAAGTGTTTGACCGTCATATCGAGGATTTTAAAACAGGATTTATGCGATCGCTAGTCTCGACGCTACAGCAGTGGTTCAATCGCACGGAAGTTATCAATGCTTATGTGTTTGAATCCCAGCGCAAAGCAGCTATTGGTTATTTTCAACTCACCCTTTGCCGAGATGGGAGTCGAGCGCACGAAGCCCAGCTCACTGTTCACCCTGCCTACACTTGCCTGTATCCAGAGTTATTCTCACAAATGGCGCGGATTACCCAACAATATCCTGCCCAGTCATTGCATCTGGCTTCAGCCGACTATCAACCGGAACGAGAAGACTACCTGGAACAGTTAGAGGCTCAGAGAATCGAACATACTCTGCTCATGTCTCGTTCAGTCTGGCATAAAATCCGGGAAGCCAAGAAATTAGAAGGGTTACAGTTATCAGAAGTGCTTCAGGGACTCCAGCCAGCCCGTACTCCCATCCCCAGCCGTATGTCCTGGTGGGAATCCCTCTCCCAGCACCCTAATGCTGCGTCTAAGGTGAATGGCAATTCTTCGGCAAAACAAAAGCTGAAGGACAAAGATATTCCACCGCCAGCCAATTCGACAGATGTGGAGTAGGAGAGTAGTGAGTGTGTAGGGGCGGGTTTTACTACTATCGTTTCTGACCTTACCCAGATGTAACTAAACCCGCCCTGACATAGTTTTAACTGATATGATGCAGAAAATCTCAGCCTTAGGCTTGGATGTTGGCAGTAAGCGAATTGGTGTCGCCGGATGCGATGGTACTGGCTTAATTGCTACAGGTTTGACTACAATCAAGCGGACATCCTTTGAGCAGGATGTATCCCAGTTTCGAGAACTCGTCGAACAACGCGACGTTCAAGTTCTGGTGATTGGATTACCCTATTCGATGAACGGGACGCTGGGATTCCAGGCGCGACAGGTGCAAAAATATGCCCGTCGCTTGAGCGCTTCCCTACAATTACCCGTAGAATATGTGGATGAGCGGTTAACGTCTTTTGAAGCTGAACAGCTACTTCATGCCGAGAAGCGATCGCCCTCTCGCCATAAAGCTCTGATCGACCGCAAAGCCGCAGCTATTATACTCCAGCAGTGGCTGGATATTCGTCGCTCAAGCCGTTAATTATTAACCATCTAGCTGGCTTGCTCGTTGAGCGAATACCATGAATCATGAAAAATGATATGATCAAAAACTGCTGGATTATACCAATGAACATTTATCCATGGCTTTAACCCAAGAACGCAAACAAGAAATTATTGACAGCTATCAGATTCACGACACCGATACAGGTTCGGCAGATGTGCAAATCGCCATGCTCAGCGATCGCATTAGTCGCTTGAGTACACATCTGCAAGCCAATAAAAAGGATCATGCCTCCCGTCGGGGATTATTAAAGATGATTGGTCAGCGCAAACGCTTATTAAGTTATGTGCGTGAAGGCAATCCTGAACATTACCAAGCCTTGATTAAGCGCTTAGGTATTCGCGGATAAACACCGACTAAAGCTTATGTCTGATGAACCCTCCCGCAAGCCTTTACCTTTTGAGCCGAGCCAAAAGCGAAAAAAAAAGTCGCAATCACAGGCTAAACCTGTAGCGAATAAAGGTAAAGCGAAATCCCCAGCCAAACCGGATCAACCAAAGGCTTCTACTCCTGAGTCGATGACTATTCCTGATCAGGTGAGTAAGCGTATGGTGCGCCGTATGGCACTACTTTGCGGTATTCCAACCGCGTTGGGAATGCTTTCATTTGTGGTGAGCTATCTTGCGGTAGTCAACCTGGAGATCGAGTTACCCAATGTAGCGGTGGTTCTGGTAAGTATGGGATTTTTTGGCTTAGGTGTTTTGGGATTAACCTATGGTGTTCTTTCAGCATCCTGGGAGGAAGACAGTCCAGGAACGTTACTGGGTTGGCAAGAATTCACAACCAACTTAGGACGACTCACATCAGCATGGCGTGAGGCGAGAGAGGCTAAAAAAAGCTAGCTCTTTTTTCTTTCGGTTATTGCTAGGAACGCAGGGGGAGCCATGTAGAGACGTAGCATGCTACGTCTGGGAGCAGGGGGAGCAGGGAGAGTGAACTCACACACCATCCCCGATTAACAAAGCGAAGGGTCAAAACCTATCCCTTCCCCAATCAAATTGAAAACTTAAACCTTAAAACTTATGATTGTAGTCATGAAAGTCGGCTCTCCAGAAGCCGAAATCAATCGCATTAGTCAGGAACTCAGCGAACAGGGTCTAACGCCTGAACCGATTGTTGGTAAACACAAGGTTGTTATCGGTTTAGTCGGTGAAACGGCAGCTTTAGATCCGCTGCAAATTCAGGAAATTAGCCCCTGGATAGAAGAAGTGCTGCGGGTTGAGAAGCCCTTTAAACGGGCAAGCCGCGAATATCGTCATGGGGAAGCTGGCGAAGTTGTAGTATCAACACCCGATGGAGCTGTTCACTTTGGAGAGCAGCATCCCGTGGTGCTGGTAGCTGGTCCGTGTTCGGTAGAAAATGAGGAGATGATTGTTGAAACGGCGCGTCGGGTAAAAGCGGCGGGCGCTAAGTTTTTGCGGGGAGGTGCTTATAAGCCTCGGACGTCGCCCTATTCCTTCCAAGGTCATGGAGAAAGTGCCTTAGGGTTACTCGCCGCCGCACGGGAGGCTTCGGGTTTGGGGATCATTACCGAAGTCATGGATACAGCCGATGTGGATAAAATTGCTGAGGTAGCCGATGTGGTGCAAGTCGGTGCCCGCAATATGCAGAATTTCTCCCTGTTGAAAAAAGTTGGCGCTCAGGATAAACCCGTATTATTAAAGCGGGGAATGTCGGCAACCATTGATGAATGGTTAATGGCGGCGGAGTATGTTTTAGCTGGGGGAAATCCCAATGTGATTCTGTGTGAACGGGGTGTCCGAGGATTTGACCGGAAATATGCCCGGAATACATTGGATTTATCGGTGTTACCCGTATTGCGATCGCTCACCCATTTGCCGATCATGATTGACCCCAGTCACGGTACAGGTTGGTTTGAGTATGTACCCTCAATGGCAAAAGCCGCGATCGCAGCCGGGGCGGATTCGTTGATGATTGAAGTTCACCCTAATCCAGCTAAAGCCTTATCCGACGGACCCCAATCCCTGACACCAGATCACTTTGATAGCTTAGTCCCAGAAATGGCAGTGATTGGTAAAGCCGTTGGGCGTTGGCACGAACCCGCTATGGCGATCGCGTAATTATTCTAGAACATCAGTGATATCTTAGGGACACGGCATTGCCGTGTCCTTGTTCTTTTGGGGAGTTAGTAGTTGCATTTTAGTGCTGACTTTCGCTATGGGTTGATTGGGTTGAAACCCAAGGTTGGGTCAACTACTAGAAGGTAAATGTAGTTCGCAGTACACCGACTAAAGCGGTATCGTTATTACCATCGCTTTCTGGGTTAAACAGAACAAATGCTCCTGGCGTAATACTGACGTTATCACTAACCTTAAAGTTGTAAAACGCTTCTAGATGGTAAGGCGTTTCTCGGTCAACACCGGGTTCTGTCAAGTTAGCCTCACCATCTGCTTCTACCCGATGCAAAGGTTGTCCAAAAATTAGACCCGCCGTATTCCCTTCTTTAAATAAGTCTTGGAAATGTAACCCCGCCATCCAAGTCGTGAAATCAGATGATGCATCTGCACCAGCGACAGCATCAACAAAGAAATAAGCACCGTAACCCGTCAGCGAAATTTTCGGAGAAATACGCCAGGTTGCGGTAGCACCCAAGGAATTAACGTGAACGGGTGTATCTAAGATCCCACCAACAATGGGATTACCATCTCCATCAACCGTGCGTCCAGGAATATTCAGCGGGTTGGAGGAAAATCGAGTTAATCCTAGACCCATAATATTCAGGTCGTGGTAACTATAAGCATAGTTCAGACCAATATCAAATTGAGAACTAGGTTTGAGCGTAAGCTGCGCTGAGGCGACAGTACTCCCACCAAAGAAACCTGAACCCAATATATTGTTGCCACCTTGTTCCGGAATCGCCGCATTGACGCTACCGTATAACGCCCGCAAGTCGATTGCATCAGAAATACCCCAAATAAACCCCGCAGCTGAGGCTAAACCCGTTTGGGATGTTCCCCCAGATACACGTAAAACGGGGTTCAATGTAGCAAATCGAGAAATCGCCCCCTGTCCTTCACTAGAAAAGGGGATAATGGCTGGAAAAGCATCCGATGCTTCTGCGGCTGTTCCCGCAAATAGGGTTAAGTTGTTGACTCCGGATGGGAAAATGTACAGGAGTTTGTAGAGTTCAACGTCATTAGAACCCGCACTATCACTCAAGTCTTGAGGATTAAATTCGGGAAACTGGGGTTCAAAACTGAGTTTCGTGGAACCTTCACTTAAAAAAGCGTCTCGTCCTGGAAATAACGCCCCTTGAACGCTACCCGCCCCGGTGATATCGCCGCCAAAGTTATACGCTTGTAAGCCGGTAATCAGTAAATCTTGACCGGTAAAACTGGTATTTAGGTTCAAGCGCACTCGGTCAGCCAGAATAATATTGGCATCTTCCTCATCACTGGTTGCACCAACGAGTGAGAAAATAACTTCACCATTTAATTTGGTGGTTGTGGAAAACTGGTGGTCTTCTAAAAAGGCGACTCGTCCTTCTAAATTATCGACTCTTGCGCCCAGGGTAGCGAGTTCGGCTTCAAATTCCTCAATAAGTCGCCTTAATGTGACTAACTCGGTGTCATCTACCTCTGTCCCCACGATTAACCGTTCAATTTGTTGCAAACACGCATTTAACCCAGCCGCGAACTCGTAGCGAGTCAGGGCGCGGTTTCCCCGAAAGGTGCCATCAGGATAACCTGCAATGCAACCATACCGTTCAACTAAGCTTCTCAGGGCTTCATACGCCCAGTCTCCGGGAGAGACATCGGAGAGTTGGGAGACTGAGGTAACTTGTCCCATCGGGGATGACTCTGAATCGAGGCGTTCTAACATATCTGAGACAGAGGTGACTGTGGAGTTATTATTCTCTACCTCTTGTGCTATTTGTAGATGAGTCGGTTGATCCGTTGTCCCCGTCTGCTTCAGAGGTGTCGCGGATAGAGGCGTGCGATCGCTAAGTCCAACGTGGAGATTATTAAGGGGATGAGTGGCTTCCTCTGGAACCCTGAATTCTAACTCAGTTGTCTTGGCAATAGCAAGATTGGCATCCCACGGAATAGCACCAGCAATTAGGCACAATAGACCTATTTTTCCCCAAAATCTTAGGTGATGTTGATTCACGATTAGTTCCTCACACAAAATGTCAGATCCTTGTTGGTTTGCCTGAACCCAACTCTGTAAAGTCTTACTATGTCTAGTATAAAAGAGCAAAGGTTGATCACAGCTTCATTTTGTGATTAATTTTGCCGTTGTGTTGAACTAGCACTGTATATAGCATTTGCAAATGAGTTGTAAACCTAGGAGGTCTTTTCTGAGATTACATTAAAACCCTGTATCTCTTTCCCCTATTGCCTATTGCCCATTGCCCATTGCCTTCTCCTATACTAACCCCACGGGTGCAGTGCAGGCTTCCTTCGTCGCCGTTTTACCACGACGCTTCCGGCTCCTTCACTTCGTTCAAGGACAAGGTTTTATCGTTGGGAATATGCCCAGCCCAACTTTCTTTATGTTTATCGCCGTTGTTTTAAATAAAAGTAAAGATAAAATAATACATAGCAGGAAGCTGCCTGGTTTATCCCAAACAGCTACCAACAGATAATCTCAGTGATCCCTGAGTGAAAAGGCTAATCTAGGCGGGAGCCACCTGAACAATCAGCGATCGCTTATCAAAAGACTGGACTTTCCCCGCTTCGCCGAGGTCATCAATCACACGCTCTAGTAGTTCCCTGGCGCGATCGCGATGTTGATGTTCTCGCCCTCTCAGGCGCACTTGAAACTTGACTAAATTACCTTTATCCAACCAATTAAGCGCTCTTTTGATGCGTAAGCCGTAATCGGAGTCACCAACATTGGGACGTAACTTGACTTCCTTAAGTGTTGGTTTGGAACTCTGGCGTTGGCGCTTTTTCTGCTGGTATTGATGTTTCCCATAGTCTAAAACTTTTGCCACGGGAGCGTCTTTACGTTGAGAGACGACGACTAGATCCAGACTCGCATCTTTAGCGACTTGTAGCGCCTCACGGGTATCTGTCAAGCCACGATTGTTGTTTTCATGGTCAATCAACAAAACCTGAGGTGATTTGATTTTATGGTTAATCAGTTGTTTCTGTTTCTTAGCGATAAGACTTTCCTCCTAAGTTCAACATCCCACTAGCTCACCTTTATCAGGTTAACCCAATGCTGATCACCTCATATCCCGCTAAGGTTTGAAATATGTTGGGGGCGATTAGACATTAGCAGATAGTAGGAACGTTTTCTACACCGTAACACTAATCTGGGATGAATGCCACGTTGATTAAGCACTCATCTCACCAACCACCTTGGGTTAAAGCTAGGATGGAACGATCTGAACAACCAGTGCCCGTCGATCAAAAGACTGAACTTTACCCACTTCACCCAGATCAGACACCACACGCTCCAGCAGTTCTGTGGCGCGATCGCGATGTTGATGTTCCCGCCCCCGCAGACGCACCTGAAACTTTACGGAATCGCCTTTGTTTAACCATTCAACAGCTCGATTGATGCGTAAGCTGTAATCAGACTCGCCCACATTGGGACGCAGTTTCACTTCCTTGAGCGTTGGTTTAGAGCTTTGGCGTTGGCGTTTCTTTTGTTGGTACTGATGTTTCCCGTAGTCCAAAATTTTTGCCACGGGAGCATCTTTGCGCTCAGAGACTACCACCAAGTCCAGACCTACATCTTTCGCCAGTTGTAGAGCCTCACGAGTATCAGTCAAACCGCGATTGTTATTCTCATGATCAATCAAGAGAACCTGAGGAGACTTGATTTGACGGTTGATTCGTTGCTTGTCTTTGTTAGCTATAATACCTTCCTCCTAGTCTTTATCTTTCTTTTCCGGGCTAACTCCTTTTAGGATAGCGCAATGCTGACCAAGTGGACTACCTCTACTAACTCGCGACACTGCCAACCTGCTATATCGTTCATTACCTAGTAGAGTTCCGAGGACGATGTAGCTGGCTTCTCGCTTCGCTAGCACAATAAACGATGAACATCTTTGACACTGAACTTCCCTGATTTGAGCAAAGGGGGTATGAATTTCCCTATACCTATTTTAAAAATAACTATTTGGGTATATATTCATATACAGAGTGAATCAGCCCATGCAGATAACCTACCGTCTAAGATGGCACGGACTAAATTTGAACAGAATCCAGGGTTAATCGGTTCTGGGCAAAGGGAAACTCTCAATGGCGTCTCTGGAACAGTTGTTTGAACAAATCAAAAATGGCACAATTAAAAATTAAAAACTCAAACTCCCAAATCAATATCTGGTGTGGGATGCGACGATGGCTATCGAGGCTACTGTTACTGGGTGCATTTGTCCTGCTGATGGTTATCGGTTGGGGAAGCCTCACCCCTCCCTCAGCCGTCGCTTCTATCCGCCAAATCGAAGAAGCCCCCGGACAGATTTTGTATCAATCTCGCCATACCTTGCAGGATAAAACGGGTCAATCTTGGCAAATCGTATTATTCAAACGGGTGAAAGCCGGAGAAGCTAAAGACATTAGCCTACGTTTGGTTGGTTTTCCTGGGGTTGCAGAATTTGCTCATCCCCAACCTTTAAAGATTACGACAAATACAGGTAAAGTTTTGCAGGCTGAGGATCTGTTCGCCGACCAATCCCCGGCAGCGAATGTGGGTGAGTATAATATCAAGGACGTGTTGTCCGAATTACCGACAGCGACAGGGGTTACACTGTCTCTACCGATGAAGGGCGATCGCACAACTACCCTGAGAATTCCCTCAGTTGTCATATTGGAGTGGCAAACTGTCGCGACTGAGTAGGATAATTGAGAAATCTCCTCATTCCAACTGATGTGAGGAATCCTCGTCTAATCGCAGGAGGAAAAATTATGACCCCTCAATCAACCGCCACATTCACCTCCGTCTATGGTCCAGTGGACTCCTGGCGCTACGGGCGATCGCTGGGTATTGATCCCATTGGACTCCAATCAACTTGCTCATTTAACTGTGTCTATTGTCAGTTAGGGGAAATTCAAGTTCGCACCAGCCAACGTCAAGTTTTTGTCCCTACCGAAAAAATTATCCAAGAGTTACAAGCGTTTGCGCCTTGGGATGTCGATGTGGTAACCCTCAGTGGTAATGGTGAACCGACTCTAGCCCTCAACTTGGCAGAGATTATTTCCCAGGTTAAGGAAATGACTCACAAGCCTGTCTTAGTCTTGACAAATGGCACGCTTTTAGGTGATCCAGACGTGCAGGCGGCGTTAGCCTTGGCGGATAAAGTCTCGGTTAAACTCGATGCGGTGAATCCTGATCAACTACGGCGTGTGAATCGTCCTGTCATGGAACTCGATTGGCAGAAAATCTGGACAGGTATCCAGGAGTTTCGTCAGGGATATCCAGGACATATAGGACTACAAACAATGCTGTTAATCCCTTGGAATCAAACCAGTCAAGACACTTACATGCAATTAGTGCGATCGCTACATCCCGATGAAATTCAACTCAACACCCCCACCCGCCCTAAACCCTTAACCCATCAACTCGATGGACGTGGTAATCATACCCCGACAGAATCACGTCCCTATCCTGTACAACAATTAAAACAAGTGAGTGGGGATGTCTTACAAGCCTTTGCCACTAAAATTCAGGATGCAACCAATATCCCCGTTCGATGCGCTCCCCGTTGAGTGTTCCAGGCGTACCATAGCACGTCTGTAGGGGCGGGTTTAGGGACTTTCATCTCGCTGTTAATGATAACGTTTTGTTCAAAACCCGCCCTGACTACGTTTTGAGTATTGACCCTTCGCTTCGCTAGTCGGGCATAGTTTTGAAGAGTGTAGGGGCTCACTTTCACTATTATCCTTTCTGACCTCACCCAGATGCAACTAAACCCGCCCCGACTGAGTGAAAGCGTTGTGCAAATCTTTGAATCATGACAAAAGACCAATAACAAAGGACAAATAACCAATGACCAATGACAAAGGACAAATAACCAATGACATTCCTCCTGGATATCTAAATATTATGGGGTACGTTGACGAGTCAGAAGTGAATGGTCCTGGCTGTCGCGCTGTTGTTTGGGTGCAAGGGTGTAAACGAGAATGTTCTAGCTGTTTCAATCCAGCATCCTGGTCTTTTGAAATTAACCAGTTAATTGCTGTTGATGAATTAGCGGATAAAATTTTGTCCAATCCCCGCAACCAAGGCGTCACTTTTTCTGGTGGAGAACCATTTTGGCAAGCGCCAGCCCTAGCGCAGTTAGCTAATAAACTCAAAGCGGCGGGGTTAAATGTCATGTCATTTAGTGGATTTACGTTAGGGGAACTGCAATCACCCGATGCTCCTCCAGGCGCACAAGAGTTATTAGGACAACTTGATATTTTAGTCGATGGTCCCTTTGTTGAATCCTTGGCTATTAATTCTCCCGATTCACCCGTCTCCTCTCGAAATCAGCGCGTTCGTGTATTTAATCCCGCATTAAAAGACCAAATCACCTGGGCTTCTGATCAAATGGAGATTCATATCCTCAAAGATGGTAGTCGCATTGTTACAGGATTTCGAGGTCAAATGAATTTAAGCGAAGGTTAGATGTCGTAAAACGTAGTCAGGGCGGGTTTTGAACCAAAGGTTATCATTAACAGCTTGCGCGAAGTCCCTAAACCCGCCCCTACACACTCAAATTTCCTTATTAGTCCTTTGTTGATTAGGAAATCACTCCCTCAGCTTCCAGACGTGCCATGGCACGTCTCTACATTGCTTCCCCTTTCTGCTATATCAGTAATTTCCTCCATTTTTTTATCGTTTAATGTAAAGATATATTAACAATACACCGAGCAAGAATAATTCAAGATGCCAATGTTGTTGAATTATAAATAATATCTTGAATAGATAAAAAGTTTACTGCTTTAATGCCTGGAGTCTGCCCCGCTAGTGAAACCAATGGTCAAGGTTAAGGGGAATTATAGATTGAGTTAATTTACCTAGTATTTCTAAAGCAATTATGACTCAGGACTAATCTGAACTTTAGGAAACTGAGTCTTTTGTAAAGCTTTGTCGAAAAATTACCTAAAATAGTCAATTCATCTCCGAGTCCTCTAGACAAACATACGGAAGTAAGTTAGTCTGTATTACAGGTTGTCTAACGTGTAAGACAACACCGAAAAACTCAACTCTGACCGATCAGGAGTCAAACGTGCCAAACCAACCAACTGCACATTTTAATTCTCTCCAAAAAGAGTTGAACCAAGTAAGGTCTTCTACCACTCGCGATTGACTAATTTTGCATCTCTAAGGTTTTGGATGACTGAATGCGCCAACGGCTTCATTGCATAACGCTGAAGAACTCCAAGCTTAATTGTAGGGATACAGGGTGTTCATTGATCAGACCAGCATCTACAATTCCAGGTCTGATATCGCTCAGAGTGCTGTAGTGATGGCACTCCTGTTTAGTTCCCTGATAGAGAAATTTCAAAATCTTCTGAGAGTTGGCAAAGATAGTCTTTTTTAGACGAAAAAACTTTGTCTAACTAAGGTTTCAGGGTGATGTTCCCTTCAAAAGCGACTGAAGTCTAACGCGGGTATAAAACACCAACATTATTAGACATTTCCGGCTTTTGTTAAACCCTTAGTCATAGCAAAAAACCGATGACGGCTAGACAAATTCCCTCTGTAATCTCAACTCCAACGCTCTCTTCCCTAGAGCAAGTTCGGTCTCTTAGAACCTTGCAGCGATTTCAGTTTAGCGGTGAACTGGTGTTGAACGATCCAAAGGGACACCAATGGATCTTTTTTCTGCACCTAGGCGGTATCCTCTATGTCACAGGAGGAGTACATCCGGTGAGACGGTGGCATCGTAATTTAGCCATTCACTGCCCTAAAAATTTGACTCATCCTGACACAATTGGGCGTGATCTTGCCAGTATCAATGTTAAAAAGTGCTGGGACTATCAGCTATTGTGTCTATGGGTCAAGCAGCGACGAATCACTCCCGAACAAGCCGCTAATATGATTCGTGCGGTGCTGACTGAGGTTGTGTTCGATCTGGCGCAAGCGAAGCAAGTAACCCATCAAATCCAGCATAATTATTCGTTACCGACGAAACTGGTTTTGATTGAAATTAATCAGGCGATCGCACAAATCCAATCTTTGTGGCAAACTTGGCACAATACCCAGCTTGGAGAGTATTCTCCCAATCAAGCTCCGGTTATTAAACAACCGGAAGAGTTACGAAAAAATTGTTCCGCCGAAGTTTACCAAACGTTAACTAACTTACTCGACAGACACCATACATTACGTGACTTAGCAGTAAAACAGCGTCGGCATGTTGGGGACATTGCTCAAGCATTAATGCCTTACCTGAAATCAGGCTGGGTAGAACTGACTAATATTCCTGATTTACCAGCACCCACTCCCAATACGGCAAGGAATAGAAAAAATGTTGGTGCTGACAAGCAGGAAAGCCGAGAAAAAAGTAGAGACGAGCCACGGCACGTCTCGCCACGACAAGTCTTGCCACGGCGCGTTTTAGAGCCAGGGAAAGAGAAGGTTAAAGCTTATCCCACGGGTATTACTCCCACTTCTGGAAAAGCGAATGTGCCGAAAACACCGCTCACAAGCGCAAACGCAACCTCAACTCAATCCCTGGTTGCTTGTGTAGATGACAGTCGTTGGGTGATTCACACCATGGAAAAAGTAATCGGGGCGGCAGGTTACCGATTTCTTGGTGTAGAAAATGCCTTGCGAGCCATTCCAACGCTTTTGGTACGCAAACCCGATTTAATCTTTTTAGACCTGGTGATGCCAAATGTCAACGGATATGAGCTTTGTACTCAATTACGCAAACTGTCCTGTTTTCAAAACACACCTATTGTCTTTTTAACCGGAAAAGATGGGGCAGCGGATCGACTTCACGCCAAATTTGTTGGAGCCTCGGATTTCTTGAGCAAACCTTTAAATTCCAGGAATTTGCTCACGGTACTCCATAAACATATAAAACAGGGTGTTTATTGATTCTTCATCGTTCAGAGTTAGTAATACGATGAATGAACTTGAAGCGAACACTAACTATCATTGACCAAATTCTTTTGTATTCATTAGGTAATTACCATGGGAACAGCTCTAGTTGTTGAAGATTCCTCAACGGATATGCAAATTATCACCAGTTGCTTACAGCAAGGTGGCATCAATGTCTTGGTTGCCCATAGTGGCGAAGAGGCTTTGGCTAAAATTAGCACGCAAAAACCGGATGTGATTATTTTAGACATCGTGCTACCGGGTCGCAGTGGGTTTGAAGTCTGCCGTGAATTAAAAACGGCGGCTGAAACTAGCAATATTCCTGTCGTTATTTGTTCCACAAAAGGAGGTGAAATGGATAAATTTTGGGGAATGAAACAGGGAGCAGATGCTTATCTGGCTAAACCCGTGGATCAAAATGAGCTTGTCCGAACAGTTAAACAGCTCATTCGCCCCTAATTAAAACAGTTCGTAGTCA
>CAKZMA010000883.1 GCA_937127375.1 uncultured Coleofasciculus sp.
TCCGGCGAGTAGAGGTGGGCAAGAGTTGTTGGCCCATGAGTTGACCCATGTGGTTCAGCAGAATCCAGTAATTAGTACTAATAGAGTTCAACAAGATGAGACTCAGCAGCAGGATGAAGTTGATGAGTTCTTGTCTAATCCAAAAGTGCAACCCAAATATAAGGAAGGTGAGGTAGAAAAAGAGTCAGCTCAAATTTACGAGTTTTCTGGAACGGAAATAGTACAACGTCAGGAAGTACCACAAAACGAAGAATCCGAAGAAGAATCGATTAGCTTCAGGATCAATATTAAAGGTAATCAGGCAGTTATAGGTAATCCTGACGAATTAATAATTGTTAGTCTTATGCAGGTTTTTGGGCTTGATCGAGAAAGCGCTCAAGCTAAAGTCATTGATGAGGATTGGAGATGGAAAGACCGGAATTTTTCAGGTGCTACAGCCGAACAAGTACAATCAGGCTTCTTTAATGTCAACATCCCGCTTAGTGCCTATCGAAGCACTACGGATAACCTCAGTGGAGAAGATGTACCCAGAGGAGAAGACGGTCGCCTCAGTGGAGCTGAAGAAAGAGTAAATAACCTCAATCAACTTCCTGAAGAAGAGCGTGCGAGAATTAATGCAGAAACTGACAGGCGATTTCGGGAACAAACTAACTACAACCAACAGCTTGATCCCAATAATCCCCAGGATCAGCCCTACATTGGATTATGGAATGAGATTCGTGATCAGGTATTGCTCGAACAAGAGCAACGAAGTCGTATTAATGTCTTGCCCGCTCGACTGAGAGACTTTCTTTTTTCTGAAGATGCTCCTCAAACTCTAGAGCCAAGAGATTATGGTACTGTTTTACGGATTGCAGAGAAGCTATCTTCGCTCTCTGATGCCGAGCTAGCAGATTATCAAAGCAAGGTCACAGCCGAAACAACTGACTGGAATAGGTTCGAGGCATCCATTGACAGATACAGTGCTGAAATGGTTGAACGGCGAAGGAATTTAGAGGAAAGAGAAGATCTGAAAACTCAACTTTACGGTTTAGAAGAGTTATATCGTAAGTACAAAGAGTATAAGTCAGCATTATCCAATGCTGCACTTTCAGATGCAGTCAATCCTGGCAGCAGTTTGGGTTTGCACTTGAACTACATACCCGAACTTAGAGAAGAACTTGATACAGCTCTCGAACAACATGGCTTCAGTAGTATTTCAGAGTTTGAAACATTAATCCGTAACTATGAAACAGCCTTTGAGACAGAAACAGTAGCCATCGCCCTGGATTTGCTGGCTAAGTACGAACATATTCTGTATGAAGAAGAGAAAAAATATAAAGATTCAGCCCAGGTTGCAACTCTTAATCAAAACCTGAGTCGAACCCAAGCTAGAGAAAATTATCAGGAAGCTGACGAATACCAACGGCTAGCTATGCTTACGGCAATATCCTCTAGTCGAGGTGGTCTGTCTAAAGCACAAATAGAATTGCAGCTAGAATACCACCGTAAAGCATCAGAAGCTAGAAATAGAGCAGAAGCTGGGGTTAACATTATAGCTGAGACTCATCCCTTGCTGCAAAACCAGGATTTTGATCGCGAGAAGTTAGCTACAGCTGATCAAAGTCAAGTCCAGTCCATTATGCTGGACTATATCCAGGAGCGTCGCCAAGATATTCAAGAAACTCGCGCCAATCTTGCTGACAATCCCAAGCTGATTTATAAGCTCGACAAACTTCTGAAAGAATCCTACCAAGCTCAGGGAATTCAGCCTGATTCAATTTATGACCTGATTATCCAAGATCGGATCGGAACTGTTGAGATCAATGAAATTATTATAAATCTAGCAATAGCTGTTTTAGCGATCGCACTTGGTTTAGTAAGTGGTGGAGGAGGCACGGTTGGGGTATTAGCTGGTGTAGCTGGCTTTGGACTGGGCGCTTATCAAGTTGTCGAAGAATTCCGACAGTACGAAATTAAGTCCGCTGCCAGCGGAGCTGAGTTACTTTCAGACGTGCCATCTTTGGGTTGGGTAATTGTGGCTGTTTTGGGGGCTGGACTAGATTTAGCAGGGGCAGTGGCAGCAATTAGAGCCATGAAACCTGCTTTAGAAACTTTCAATGCCACAGGCGACTTAGCTCAGTTCAGAAGGAGTTTACAAGGGCTTTCTGAAGTTAACCAGCAACTGAAAGCCAATGTTTTACGAGCAGCAGAAGCAGAATTGCAATACCGACAAGCCTTAAGGAGTTTAGTTTCCACAGGAGGCAGGCTCCGTATGGTCATTGTGCCAGGGGGCGAAGAATTTGTGAAACTTGTTGGAGTTGCTTATCTTCTCGCCAAGCGTGGTATCATTGCTTTTGAGCAATTTTTACTGGAGTTAAAAGCTCAGAGGTTAATTGCTGAACTTGACGAGTTTGCTCCTGATGAGTGGTTTAGACAGCTTCCGGTTGACGAACAACAGGCTCTTAAGCAAGCTTTTCGAGATGGACGTAGGCTTCAAGTTCAGGCTGATGAATTAGTTGCTCAAGGAGATCCAGTGATTCAAGCTGCAGTCGAACAAGCTACTGAAG
Source organism: uncultured Coleofasciculus sp. (assembly GCA_937127375.1). GTDB lineage: Bacteria > Cyanobacteriota > Cyanobacteriia > Cyanobacteriales > Coleofasciculaceae > Coleofasciculus. Next base: position 2,550 of record CAKZMA010000883.1, read on the forward strand.
AGTTATCAGAAGACTCGATTGCTAGAATTAACAGACTGATAGAGGCTATGGAGAATAAGCCTAATGTGCCTGAATCATTTACTCAAGGAGAGTTTTTTGCTAGAGGTGGAACCAGCCAACTGTATTATATGGAAGAAAATGCCGATCTGTTAATTAAACCAGGAGGCGGACGATTACCGAATGAAGCAAAAGCTATGGTTGAAATGGAGATGATAGGCATTCCCACAGTGTATGTTAGAAAAACTATTAATAATGGTAAAAATGTTTTAATTCTTCAAAAGATTGATGGAGTGGGAAGTAAAGATATTATTGGGAGATCTAGACACTCAATTAATCCACCTATAAACACTGAAGTAGTCACACAAAAAACAATAGATGATTTAGAAGAGATATATCAAAAACTACAGCAAAATAAAGTTAATATAGGAGACTTTCAGTTTATTGTTAGACGCTCTGATGGGGCTGTTTTTGTGAACGATCCAGTTAGCTTTACCCGTGGTAGTGGACCTAAGGGTGACATTAGAAATATTATTGACCGTTTCAAGAAAATACTTAGAGATCGAGGTAGCAACTAACCATGTATACTGACGCTGAACTACTAAATTTTTTACTTTCCCGAAATACCAAAAAGTTGAAGCCGTCTATTGGCAAGCGTTTGCTAGAAATAAAACGTTTCTTTGGTATGGATATTTCTTCCTTTTTAAAACACTATCATCCCCTTACAGCAGATCAATTTTTTTCCTATAATTCAGGTGGAGTAGAGTTATGCTTTGAAGGTGATTTAAACCACTCCTTAACTGTATATGGTGAGCAACTTTCTATAATCATTTTACCAGAAAAATTATCTAGTGATGGTTTCGCAAAATGTTATCAGCTTTCAGAAGAAAAATTTGCCTCGGAAGAGCTTAAAAGTTGTCTGAACACCGTTTGTCAAGATATTCGTATTTGGACTCTCAGGGAAGAATTTGAATCAGAAGAAGCCAAAGAAGTTGCGATTTCTTATTTGTTTTCCAACCAGCGTGAGCTATTTTATTGTATCTATTTACACGAAGACTTAGATAGTGACTACTTACTTCTTGAAAAAGATGTTCCTAGAGAGAACGTAGCTAGTTGTTTTTCTCTTGCTGTTGATGATTATGTTGAGTCAAAATAAAAAATTATTTCTTCTAAGAGTTTTGCTGATCGAAGACACAGAAGATCGTCAAAATATCTTAACTTCTTTATATCGAGATCACGCATGGATTCTCGTAAAAACGGGGAATCGTGCTATCAAGCTTCTTAATGCTTATGATTTTGACATGATCTCGATTGATTACAATATTGGTGGCGAACTTAATGGTGCAAATGTGGCCCTATTTATTAGAGATTCTCGCCACAAAAATAGCCGTATTATTGTTCACTCGCTCAATCCTAAAGGAGCTAAATATATCTTGGAAATTCTTCCTCAAGCTATTTACTATCCTGTATCTAAAATGGTTCGCTCCAATCAAAAGTTCAAGTATATTAGACAAAAAATTAATGAGCTTGGTGTCAATTATGAATGGGATTAAATGTGATGATTTGCCCGGAAAATTTCTGCAAAAATAACGCTATCTGTGACATGAGTATAAAGTCCAACTAGAAGCGACGTCTCCTATAAAGTTGGTAAGGCGATGGAGACGGTAAATTAAAA
>CAKZMA010000884.1 GCA_937127375.1 uncultured Coleofasciculus sp.
TGCCATGCTCCCTCTAAGATAGCGCGTTGCAGTGTATCTAAGTGTTTTCCCGTAGCCGCCAGAAGCAGGCGATCGGTCCACTGCAAAGCTTCCTGAATCCCCATAGCTGTTCAATTAAATTGTTGTTTTATCTATCTTAGCCCCCCATTTTGCCACATTTTCACATTTTTAGCTACAGGATATTACTTTTTGTCACACTTTTGTTTATTGAGTTGGAGTTGAAAGCCCCCCTAAGTCACACTTTTTTAGGTTGGCAAACCGAGAATAAGTTAAGAAGATGAGGACATAAGCTCAACAATAAGGAGACATATTGATGGCACGCAAGAAAATGGGAACAGTAAAAACACCAACTGGTTCTGAATACTCCTACTTTTGGGATGATAAGAGTGGTGATGTCTACGTTGGTAGTGAATATGCTGGTAAGGCTACCGATCAGAATGATGCATGGCGGAAAGCAAACTTCTATGCAACAACAAATCAGCGAATGAAGTAAAACACTGGGCGCTGCCCTTGACCTGGAAGTCTGTGGGTATTTAGGATTTGAGGTGATTAGCAATAGTCCAGACACTTTTTTGACTAAGGTAAAGGCTGAAACCTCCACGATCTCGTTGAAAAAGTGATCTTGAGATATAGCTATAATGCATATTCTCTCGTTGTTCGTCAACAACTGTCCGGAGTGTTGGATGGGGAAAGTTACTAAAAAATTGAAAATCTGGACGTAGGGACAATCCTTTGTAGTTGTCCGGTTCAAATTGTGTACACAAGACAACAAATCACACCAGATTTACTGACGCTCCAAGTCTGTAGTGTTCCTGAATTTTTTGGACTAAGGATATATAAACTATGTCAGACGTTGATTATCAGTTACAGAAAAATGCCGAACAAGCTGGAGAGGAAGTCTCCAGATTGATGGGTAGAGGTGATTATTATAAAGAACGAGACGACAATAATCAAGCATTAAAAAACTATATTTCTGCTCTTGAAGCCTATGCAATTCATGCGAGACTAAAATCTCAGATAATTGCTGTTTCAGTTGCCATAAGTACGCAAAATGTAAACCCAAATAATGCCAGAATTGTATTTTCTCAGACTTTATTTGAGTTATTCAATCTACTGTACTTGATTTCGGGTTTCTATGACAGTGACTCAATTGTCAAAATATATCTTCAATCTAAACTGGTGCAGATTGCTGATCAGCTTGATAAGTACGAGCCAGTTTTTAATGAGCAAGAATTAAACAGATATGGAAATATCAAGGATTACGCAAAATCTGTAAATTCTAAAGTTATTCAAAATCAAGAAAAGTTAAGCAATCTTCAGCCTATAAAAGAGGAATCGGATGAATTTTTTAAAACGATCAGAAAAGCATTATCTGAGATATCTAGTCAAGAAATTTGCCCATTGACTTTAGAAGAAGCTGGCGGCGGTTGCTTTGTTGCGACAGCGGCATATTCAAGTAGCAGTCATCCCGATCTAGACACATTTAGAAAATTCCGCGATCGCACTCTGTTAACCAGTCCTTTCGGTCGTTTGTTAGTCAGTATGTATTACCAAATTGGTCCTCAGCTTGCTCAGTATGTAAATCGTAGTTTGTATCTTAAGAAGATTGTCAGATTTTTGTTATACAAATTAGCCTCTTTTATGAAGAGTCGCCAGATATGGCAATAGAAAATAAGCAACAATAGGGTTTTTGTCGAGATACGCGCGGTTTTAACCGTGGAGAAGTCAACTAAGGATATATAAACTATGTCAGACGTTAATTATCAGTTACAGTTACAGTTCCAAAAAGATGCCGAAAAAGCCCAAAAAGAGTTTCAAAGACATTGGGATCTTGGGGAATACTACCGCGAACAGGGCGATAGAGATCAAGCAAATAAAAATTTTATTCTGGGATTTGAAAAGTACTCAGAGTCGATTTTTTATGGATGCATCGGAATAGATGATGATATCGATAATGAAATTAAAATATCAGTTCTCTGCGCACTCTATAGGGTTTTAGAGCGAGTTTATGTATCATTTTATGGTAAGGACAGCAAAGATAGCAATAATCCATATATCCATAAAACTGTACTGGCATACCTACTTATTAACATGAGGAAGGTTGTAGAAAAATTACGCAACTTAAAATCTTATTTTGATGTTGATAATATCAAAGCTTATGAAGATATTTGTGCTTTAATAAATGTCTTTAATTCTCAATTCAGCCGCAAAGATCTTTCGGAAGAGTTGGAAAAAGTAGCTAGGATGATAGAGTCAACTCCGCCGCATAAAACTTCTGATGAAACCCTGAAGACGCTACGATTTGCTCTTAAAAAAATTAGTCATATAGAATTTTTGCCGACTTTTGAAACTGATGATAGTGGTTGCTTTGTCGCTACGGCAGCCTATTCAAGTAGCATTCATCCCGATTTAGACACATTTAGAAAATTCCGCGATCGCACTCTGTTAACCAATCCTTTGGGTCGTTTATTAGTCAGCGTGTATTACCAAATTGGCCCCCAGCTTGCTCAGTTTGTCAATCGTAATTTACACATTAAGAAGCTTGTCAGATTTTTGCTAGAGAAGTTGGCTTCTTTTATACGGAGATTTGAGTAGTGATTACTTTCTTGGCATTTGTTATCCTCGTGTTTCTTGCGTTTGTGTATCTGTTTGTCAAGCTCGAGTACGATCAGGAAGAAAGTCTTGTTCGCTTAGAATCCCTTCTTGAGTCCCGAAAATGGGAAGAGGCAAACTGGGAAACACGACAGCTAATTACTATAATCCTCAATCGCTACTGTAAAGGATTAATCTGTATAAGATCTAATTCAGTAAAATCTCCTCTTTATAAGTTCACAAATGAAAAACTAAAACGCCAACGTGTATTTTGCCCCTCTGGGAATGATTGCCCTATCTTATCTCCCCATGCTTTTACGATTCAGGAACTCGATCGTTTTCCTTTAGAAAAGCTACAGGCTATCGACAATCTTTGGACTAAGTATAGTCAAGGAAAGTTTGGATTTTCAGTTCAAGCATCTCTGTACCAGCAGTATGCCAATTCAAGCCGCAGAAGTATTAGAAATCTGAAGCTTAAACCTATATTAGATAAGGATACCACCATTGAGGTTAACCAAGTGAGGGTTTGGTATGAATGGTATTGGGAATCCTTTTTGCTAAAAAGTGATGCAGAGTTTTTCTTAAAAATACGTTGGTTAGAAGATTATGGACATAGTCGTCTAATTTTCTTAAAAATAACCGGTTGGTTGTTTGATCCAACCTATTATTCACCTTCTTTTCCCAGAGGTATGCTCCCTTGTAACTTAGGAAATGAGGGTCCATTCAGCACATTGTCACTTTTATTGTGGAGGAAAATTGTGCGTGGTAGTTTAATTGATTAACTCAAATAGAGTTTTTGGTAACAATCATGCCTACTCCATCGCCTCTAAAACATTGAGGTCTTCCTGGAACTCATCAATATCATAATGAACGCAAATACCTCGCTCAGAAATGAGTTTTTGAAACTGCATCCGATGCAATCCCAATAACTCACTGGCTTTCCCCAAACTAATTTTATCTTGCTGAAACAACATCAGCACAATTTCCAACAATAGCTCATTTTCAGAAAAGCCACTCGCCTTGACTAGATCATCGGAAATCACTAAACTCATGGTGAACTCTCCCTGACTGAAATCTCCTGCTTAAATCTTAGCAGCCCAAGGAGCGATCGCCGATGCCAGCCACCCCTCTCAAACATCCCCTACCGTGGTTGATCGAGGATTACCACCAAATCGTCAATCGAGCGCACCCCTAGGGTTCCCAGACTGCATCCTGAAGGGGCGATCGCCTTAGCTTAAAATAGGGTGAGTTGACTTGTATAAAGGCAAGTGATGTGTACATCAAAATTTTACAAAAAAGGCTGATTTTGAATCAATGTTCGGCATTTAAACCTTAGT
>CAKZMA010000885.1 GCA_937127375.1 uncultured Coleofasciculus sp.
GCGACAAGAGAGTCCCTAAACCCGCCCCTACAGATCATGTCCTCGAAGGTCGTGAAGGATCAACCAACACTCAACACGTTCCCATTAGCCAATAGGTTGTCATTTCCCCGCGCCCTTTAACTGCGATCGCACCTCGTTCCTGAAACTGGAATTTGTCGCGTAATCGCTGGTATGTCGTCTCTGTGACTTGTATTTGTCCCGGTTCTCCCGACGATTCCATGCGGGAGGCGACATTCACCGCATCTCCCCACAAGTCATAGATAAATTTTCTAATCCCAATCACCCCCGCCACGACTGATCCGGTATTAATTCCAATGCGAATTTGCAATGACTCACTGTGTTCGGCTTGAAACTGAGTAATCGCCTGCTGCATATCCAACGCCATCTGCGCGATCGCTTCTGCATGATCTTCCCTCGGCTGTGGTAATCCGCCAACCACCATATAAGCATCACCAATGGTTTTAATTTTCTCCAAACCATGACGTTCTGCCAACTGGTCAAATGTGGAAAACATCTGATTGAGTAAATTCACTAATTCAATCGGTTTTAACCGCGCCGATAACGGCGTAAACCCGACAATATCCGCAAACAGAATTGTCACATCATCAAAATTCTCCGCAATCGCTGATTGGTCTTGTTTCAGCCGTTCTGCAATTAGTTCAGGCAAAATATTCAGTAATAATTGTTCCGATTTTTCTTGTTCTAACCGCAACGCCACCTCTGCCTGTTTGCGATCCGTAATATCACGCGCCACCCAAATCACCGAATCATCGGAAAGCGGTGACAAATTCGCCGCAAACCAAATATCCTCTCCTGCCAGATTGATGCAATACTCGATATTTACCGTAGCTTGAGTTAACAACGCCTCTCGAATACTATTGAGAATAAAATCTACCTGACTGGAATCGAAATATTCCAACAGAGTTGTTCCCAATATGTCCCCCGGAGATTTACACCATTTTCCTTTATTTGTAGGTGCCACCTTCAGACAACGACCCGACGCATCCACCACCAGAACCATATCCGTCATCGCGGCAAAGAGTGCCTTCATTTCTGCCTCGGCTTTCTTCTGCTGCATAACTGGACCCAACTGCGCCGATACGACAGACACCAATTCAATCCAATTTTCATCATTTTGGTGTTCTTCTGCCATAAAAAACACTAACACCGCTAAAACCGGGGCAGAGGTTTGCGGCGTGGCTGGGGCAACAATGGGTACAGCAAAGGCTGATTTTAACCCACAGTCGGTTGCCAATTTGAGTCGCAAGAAAACATCATCAGTTTCGGTGGCAATATCACTAATCCATTCGGGTTCACCGTGACACCAAATCCGTCCCGGTATTTCTTCTTCGGGTAAAAATGTTAGGGCTTCACTATACTCTCGGAATTGTTGCAGGGCGGTGATAACCTCTGGATCAAGTCCGGTCTGTTTGTAATACCAACGATGGCTACATTCTAATGCCATTCCGTCTGTCGCTGGAATCCAGACTTCGCCATAAATCCAGCCCGTAGTTTGACACACTTGATGCAGGGCAATTTCTAAGGCGGCTTGAAAATCAGGGGCGGCATTAATCGCTTGACTAATTGTTAGCAGTAACTCAACTCGTTGTTCAGCCTGTTTGCGTTCGGTGATATCATTAATTACCGCCAGTATGCATTCTTCTTCGCCAATTGTAATTAATTCTGCGGATAACAATCCCGTTCTGACTTGACCCGATTTGGTATAAAAATGAAACTCTTGATCCCGAATAGCACCTGTCTTTTGTAATAGGCTACGGAGTCGGGTACGTTCTTGGGGTTCAACCCAAAAATTGAGTTCAATAGAAGTATGAGCAATCACATCCTCTAGGTCATATCCGGTAATCTTGAGAAAGCTTTCATTTACCTCAATAAACGTTCCCTCAGCCAGAGTAGTAATCGTAATTGGGTTCGGGGATGAGCGAAAGGCGAGAGCAAACTTTTCTTCAGACAGGCGTAAGGCGGCGGTGCGTTGCTCAACTCGTGACTCTAACTCAGTTTGATTTTTTTCTAGGGCGGTAAAGAAGGAGTATAACTGTTGACTCATTTGATTAAAGGATTGAGCTAAAATTTCAAGTTCATGCACCCGAACCGGAATTTTGCTATCGACTTTTACCTGTTGGTTAAATTTGCCCTGGGCAATTTTCGCCGCCGCTATGCTTAACTGGGTAATCGGCTGGGTAATCCGTCTGGCGGTGAAGATTCCTAACCCTGTTGCTACAACAAACGCCGCGAAGCATAAGCTAATCGTGGTGCGGGTATTGTCATGGATTTGTTCCATGAAATCCGCTTCCGGTATCGCCACCACAATCAACCAATCTAAGCCATGATCATCTTGGAAAGGGGTGACTTGTAAATAATAGCGATCGCGGTTTAGATTAAAGGATAGCTGTTGGCTCTGGTTATTCTGGTTTAAGGTATCAACGTTTTGGTTTAAATACTGCGCGGTTAATTGAATTAAGGGATCGCGGCTATGAGTAGCAAATAGGCGTTGAGTTTTATCGCCATCCTGAATAAATCGCTGTTCTGATGTGGAACTGGCAACCAGTAATCCGGATCGTTCAATAATAAACGCTTGTCCTGTTTGACCAATTCTTAAGCTGTTGAGGAATTTACTAATTTCAGATAGTAAAATATCAGTACCAACCACACCTAATAATTTATCCTTGTCGTCAAATACCGGTTCAGCTAGGGTAATCCCTAACCGAGAATGGCTAAACATGACATAAATAGGACTCCAAACCGTTTGACCTTTAAAAGCAGCCTCTTTATACCAGGGGCGGATGCGAGGGTCATAATTGGCGCGACTATCTAACCGTTGTTTAGGATTCCCTTGGCTGTCGGTTGTGTAGGTATGAAAGTTATAGTTAGTGGATTGATCGGCAACTTTCAGCACTAAGCGGCTATCCTCGGTATAGCCTGCGCCAATATACTCTCCTTGCTCGCTGCCGAACTGAATGGTATTAATAGAGTGGGTAATCTGTACGAGTTGCCACAGATAGCGCTCACTGGGCTGATCCTGAGGGAGCACCTGACCCCGACGCACGGCATTGACGAGAACATGGTTGACTAGATGAGGTGTTTCCAGGTAACTATCGACATGTTGTACGATGCGATCGCTAACCTCGGTCTGTAACTGCGTAACCAGATTGTCAACCGCCTGCTGTCCATTGCGAAAGGAGAGATATCCAGTCAACCCTATCGCTGCAAAGATCTGGAGCAGAAAGGGAACCACCAGAACCACGCGCAATGGCATCTTTTGACTGCGTTTAGCGCTTTTGACAAGCTGACGGGTAATGGTTGGCAGTAACATGGGACAAGGATCACCTACATGAATAACACGGTATAAACTCGTCGATTTGACTAATCAGGTTTTCTGGCGTTGCATCATCAAAGCGAAAAGCTACTTCCTTTTGTACCAAAAACTTAAGTATCCCTAAAGTATCGCTAAAGTGGATAAATCTCTGTCTTCCTAGACAAATGCCAAGTTGGGACTCCTCGATTGATTTTTCCAAAGGAATCCTATAGTATCTCTAATGGGTTGGGATGAAAATAATTCTTCCTGTAAAGAAAATACAGGACTCATTGACCAATTTCCGCACAATTTTGGGAAAATGACAAAATTTACCCATACGGTGTCATACAGTTGCCATGAAAAAGCCCTGTTTTACCACTCTTCGGCTGTATTACTGGAGAGGTAGAGACGTTGCATGCAACGTCTCTACAACAGTTCGTTTGTCCACTACAACC
>CAKZMA010000886.1 GCA_937127375.1 uncultured Coleofasciculus sp.
TCTTAAATATTCCTGCTTCCCTCATCGTAAAAGTCGAATCCTGGCTTTACGTTATCTTTGTCCATCGTCTCGATAAAGGAGGACAATTCATCAGCTATCGTCAGATGGCACAATGGAAAAATGCTATTGTCTGTCACCTGCAAAAATGTTCGACTAATCAACAATTACACAGTTTGTGGAATGCGATTAAATATGATCAGACCAAGCACCGCAAACAATACGCTGATTCCATCTTGCCTTTCCTCAAGATAATCTGGGAAAAATGTCTGCTCATTGAGTAGGTTTGTAGCGAAATCACCCCCTTTTGATGAGGCGATTGAAATCGCTGCTACACAAATGTATGCGAAGCCTTCCCGAAGGGTAGTCCGCCTGCGCGGACTAGGTTATAACGGGGGTAGCTAACCCGGATTTGGTATTAGAACGCGACTTAGTATTAGACTTGACTTTAAGAGCGATCGCGCTTATTTTGCATTGATGTTGGACAGAAGTGTATGTTAGGTAATAGCCGTCAATTGCACCTAGAGCTTAGAAGGTGCTATACTGTATGAGTCTTGCTTGGTGTAATCCAATACCCGTAATTTTAATGCCGTGTGGTAAAATAAACTCATGGAACTTCATGCGTATACAAGAACAATTTCTGATTTATTTTCTGTCAAAAAGAAGTACATTGTCCCCCGATTTCAACGAGAGTATTCATGGACAAAAGAACAAGTATTGGAACTATGGAATGATATAATTTCCAATATTTCCAGCAAAGATAATGATTTAGAGCATACAGAATATTTTATAGGTTCACTTGTTCTTGTGGGAGATGATAAATCTATATCATTACAGATTGTAGATGGTCAGCAGCGACTTACAACTATTACTATTTTGTTATCTGCTCTTTGTCAAAGATTTTTAGAACTCAAGAAGGATAAGATAGCAAAATCAATATACGATAATTATATAGCTGGGAAAGATGATGAAGGTGAGGATTATTTTAAACTACAAAACGAAACTCCTAAACCTTTTTTCCAAACCACAATTCAGGACATTAATAAAGAGGAGAATAATCCGTCTTCTCAAGAAGAGAAGTGCCTTTTAAGTTCGTATAATGAACTTTATTTGTCTACTTCAATAGAAAATCTTAAAGAAAATTTTAGAGGTTTAGAAGATGATGCAGAATATGAGAAATTATTGAAGGCTATTAGAGATCAAGTTGTAAAATACTTGAAGGTAATCTTTATCACTGTTAATGATGAAGATGAAGCATACACAATATTTGAAACCCTCAACGCACGAGGAATGAATTTAAGCTTTGTTGATCTTATAAAAAACAAAGTTTTTAAATCTCTCACTCACAAACATCCTGATGATTCTGCGAAAACGAAGTGGAAACAGCTAAGAACAACAATAGTCTCACGAGAGGGGACAGGAAGTTTAGAAACATTCGTTAGACACTGGTGGATATCTCGTTATGCCTATGTAAGTGCAAATAATGTTTATAAATCCTTCAAAAATAAGTGGAATAGTGGAGAATTAGAAGCTATTAATTTTTTGGACGAAATTATCAGCGATGCAAACTTATACATTAAGATAGCCTCTCCAGTTGTTGAAGATTTTAAACAACAGGAAGAAAAAGATCTATATCGATCTTTGAGTGCTTTAAGAATTTTTAATGTTATTCAGCAAAGACCTTTCATTTTAAGTATTTTCAGGGCTAAAGAAAGAGGATTGATCAAGTTAAGTGAACTCAAAGAAATGATATCTTTCATTGAAAAATTTCACTTTTTATTTAATGCTGTGTGTTCTATGAGACCTTCTGGGATTGAGGGAAGTTATTCTAAAGCAGCTAGGCAAATGTTTGAAGCTAAAGATAAACATACAGCAAAAAAAATAATAGGCGAATTGGAAAATCAATTAACTTCAAGATTACCAGGTAAGGATACTTTTACAAATAAGTTCTCAAAATTAAAGTTTGTTAAAGGTTATACTAAGCATAAAAAATTGATTCAGTATATTTTTAGTTACATCGAATTATCCAAACAGACAACGAGCGAGTTTCAACCAGATAGTATTACTTTAGAACATATACGATCTCAATCAGAAGGAAATAAAGATTATATAGGTAGTATTGGTAACTTGCTGCCATTAGGTTCAGAGTTAAATGAGAAAGCTGGCAATAAAAAATTAACAGACAAACTAAAAATATATGATCAATCTAAGTTTGCTATGACGCGAGAATTTGCTGGCAAAGGAGTCGAGGATTGGGGTGAAAAAGAAATACATTGGGGTGAAAAAGAAATACAATTTAGAACATCTAAATTAGCTGAATATTGTTATGATCATATTTGGAAGATAGGATAAGCTATTCTGCCTGTAGATAGGATACCTCAATTATTTCAAAGGGAACAGGGAGTGAATGTTGGGTTTCCTACGTCAACCCAACCTACGGCGATAGGCGATCGCACCGACTGATTATTTCGTTCAAAAAACTGTACCATCACTGTCAATCTGAATCGGCGGAACTCCCCCTTCTCTTAATTGTGCCGCAATCTTTCGTCCGGCTGTCCAAGTCCCACCTTGTAAAACTTTAACTAATGGCAACTGAGTTGCTGTCAAGTTTAACTGTTTTCGGATAGCTTCGGCAATTCGATCCAACAAACTTACCGTCAGCGCCCGCCATTCGACAATTACTTCAGAACCCGGTAAGTGGCGCTGCTGCAAAATAGCCGGATCTTTCACCACAATCAGTCCTAAATCGAGGCATAAACCGCCATTGCGATACTCGGCTAATCCGGTGAGTTCGTCTAATCCAGTAATTTCTAACCCTAATTCTTGTAAGGGTTCTAAGAGTGAGTAGGTTAACCACTGGGAAAGTTTGTGAAACGGGATATAGTGATCACTCGGCTTGTCCCCGGAGAGGGCAGAATGATACCAGACATCGCCTAAATTTACTCCCGCGATCGCAAGTCGTCCTGACCAAATATCACCTAACCCCTCCAACACTGCTGATAGTACGACTTTAGCGGGTAGCTTGCCGATCACAGTGGGTTGAGACAAGTTATCGCTTTTCTCTCTAACTTTATCGGTCAAACCTGCCTTGATCTGATCGTCCTTACTGCTTACAAAACTCAAAAAATACTTGACCAAATTACCCGGACGGGGATTTTTATCACCAAACAATTCCGGATGAGTCTGTAGGGATTCTCCCAAGCGCTGTAAGAGTTTTACCCTACCCTCTAAACCTAAAAGGGGATTCGTTGAACTCACCTGAAATCCTGCGGCTAACTGCTCAACCGTTAACTTTTGTAATCCTTTCGTATCGGCTTGTAAGGGATATTCTGGATTACTCGAAAACATACCCTGACAGAACATGCGGAAACTGGCAACGGCTAACCCTTCAGAACGGCGAAACACTTGTCCTGTTTCGGCTTCAACATACTGCCAATCAGCACCCGCCCCCGCATCTAATAAAACACTAACAATAGCTAAATCAAATTTAGTTTGGGCTTTTTGTAGGGGAGTGAGTCCAGCTAATTTTTCTTCTAATTCAGCAAGGCGTGGCACATTTCCGACTTCAAAATGCCGCCAGCGACTGTGGAATGGGATATTAAAATCAGGATAGTCATCCTGCATGACTTGAATCACATACCTTGCCACATTTTCTAGCTGGGTTAAATCGCAGCCGAAGTAATGCAACTGGTTTGCCTCAGCGAGATCCAAGACGCGATCGCACCGTTCTCGAATCGCTTGTGGTGTTCTCAGATATGCAATGGTTTGTTGGTCATGCGTCATTTGTTTATGTCATTTGTCATTCGTTATTGGTTCCAGATAACTTGAGTGAAGCGAAGGCTCAAACTTTAAAACGTTGCCATAATTTTTTTATAGTGTGTACCCCTGAATAACTGTCTGTCGGTATAGTTTACTACAGACGCCAGTGCG
>CAKZMA010000887.1 GCA_937127375.1 uncultured Coleofasciculus sp.
GCGTTACGCAGTAATCCGCAACAACTCCTGCGAAGTTGGTATATCTTTTTCTTTCAACTCCCTTTACTTCCAGAGTTACTGTTTCAGTGGGATGACTATCGACTGATTGCATCTAGTTTTATTGATATGGCAATTGACAAACGTGCTTTCTCAGAAGCGGATTTAAACGCCTACAAAGATGCAGCGGCAAAACGGGGGGCGATAACTGCCATGATTAACTATTACCGTAATCTCTTTCCCGGACTATGGAATCAGCGCCAGTGGGATGTTCTACCCATTCCAAGTCTACTGATTTGGGCAGAAAATGATACGGCTTTGGGCAAAGAATTGACCTATAATACAAAGGATTATGTGCCAGATTTGCAAATCCGCTACATCCCGAATTGTAGTCATTGGGTACAGCAGGAACAGCCCCAGTTAGTGAATCAGTATATGCGAGAGTTTTTGGCAAAGGATGAGGGATGAGAAAGTTTTGGATCTTCGCTTTGCTAATCAGACATGGCGTGTGTGTAGGGGCGGGTTTCACTATTATCTTTCTATTTCACCCAGATGCGACTAAACCCGCCCCGATAAAGTTTTGAGGCGTAGCATACTATGTCTGAAAGAGGTTTATGAGGCGTAGCAAATATTGTTCAATTATCGGTTATTTGCCAATTTTTTGGCTAAAGGAAACCATGATAATTGGATCAGGGCGGGTTTGATTAAAATATTATCGGTGACATCCTAATTGTGTCCCTAAACCCGCCCCTACAATTACTCTTCACAACCTTCGAGGGATGTTTATTCCTCATTCAGTTTACCGTTGCGATAACCATAGAAGTCAATCCGATACTCAGTAATTTTGACACCAGTTTGTTGCTCAATGTGCTGGATTAGTTCCTCTGGCAATTCTACATACACATCCATGATCTGATTCGTATCCACACAATTAACGTGGCTGTGTGCATCGCTGATATTTCCGTAAAGCCGTCCATCGGATCGTTCAATACATTCGATAATGCCTTGAGAGGATAGCGCCTCTAGGTTCTGATATACCGAGGTATGACCAATTTCTTTACCTTGCTTATTTAGGCGATCATAAATGTCTCGTGCACAGAGATGCTCTCGATCTTGCCACAACAGTTCCAAAATTAAGCGGCGTTGACGCGACAAGCGCATTCCTAACGCTTGACATCGATTGAGGGCGTCTTCCAATGAGCGAATTGGTTTGACAACTGCCGCTTCTTTCTGCATGGTCAATACTTTGAATGGGGTGGTTAGCTTTCTGGGGAGTAGTCTCAAGCTCTACTCTTAAGGGGAGAATTATAGAGATCCCATAATGCACTGGTTAAAAGTGCATCATATTTGCGGATATAATCTCTTTCGCCAAGCTTTGTCCAGGTTTTGGTCTGAATGACTTGGCATCTGGCACTGTAAGGCAAACTCATTACCACTTTACCTTAGATGGTGTAAGTATGTCTACTGTGGACTGATATCAAGTCGGGTAGCATCGATTGTGTTAATTCAAACTAAGGTAAGCTTGATCCGAGGTTAAGCCTGGGGACTGGTTGACCCTGAGCGGCGTCGAAGGGTCAAGTGCCGTCACTACCAGGATGAAAGACCGAAGTAATCCAGGCAATGTACAGACGCTGTAACAGTGCGTCTCTACGTCCAAGTGTTGTGGAGCGGATAAAGATTAGTGGCAATCACAATTAAACTCAATTCCCATTCCATTAATGATTTAGACCTATCGCCCGTCCAGACTGTGATTGATAAGTGGTTGACCGAGGGAGCGATCGCAAACTATGAGCAGCAGTTACGCTTTGAGTTTAACTACCCTCGCGAACCCAATGATCCACGGGAATGGTCAGAAATTCCGGAGATACGTCTGTGGTTTATCCGCTTAGATGTTCAGTATCCGTGGTTACCATTTCTGCTGGATTGGAAAGCTGGGGAACTCGCTCGCTACACGGCGATGCTCGTCCCCCATCAGTTTAATCGCACGGAAGGGATTCAATATAACCCAGAAGCCTTAGAAATTTTCATGATGCAAAAGGTTTTTGTGGTGAATAACTGGTTACAACAAATTGATTTACCCAACCAGTCGCGCCTCAAGTCCATGGCTCAAATGTTAGGGTATGAACTCGATGATACGTTGTTTCAGCTAATGTTTCCCCCAAAAAGAACTTGAGACTTAGAGGAGTGAGGCTGGTGGGCATTGCCCACCCTACGGTATATCAAGGGTTTCGACACTCCAAAACGGCTCAAAAAGAACTTGAGACTTAGAGGGATGAGGCTGGTGGGCATTGCCCACCCTACGGTATATCAAGGGTTTCGACGCTCCAAAACGGCTTAGTTGAGTGCCATTCCCTAGCCCCGCCAAACTTGTTTTAATACATCATCAGGCTGAATATCGGCAATCCAACGAGTGGGTGATTGAATACCGATATAGCGTTCTGATGGGGGTAGGAGTTTGTCAGCCTCAGTCGGACCAAACAACGCGATCGTATACGTTCCCACAGCAACAGCCAGATGCATCGACGCGCTATCGGTACACAGCAGTAAATTCGCCCCCGCAATCATTGCCGCTAATTTACCACTATCAGGAGGTGAGGTCATCTGTAAATTAGGACAGACTTGAGTGAGAGCCGCAACTAACTCCGTATCCTCCGAACCATGCAGCATAACCAGAGTTAGGTCAGGCTGTTTTTGGTGGATGTCTTCAATAACCTCTTGCCATTTATGGGCGGGATAAACTTTATCAATGTCCTGTGACTGATCCAGGTGGTTAGAGCCGCCGTCGATCATAATGTAACCGCTTTCCTGGATACCCAGGCGGGCTTGTTCACCTTCAGCCCAATCCAGATCGGATTTTGGCACACGAATGGCAAGTTCTGGACAGGGGGTGTTAATCCCTAACCCGGTGAGCAGGTCATGATACATGTACGCGGCATACTGCTCTGTTTTCAGCGGTACAGTATTGGTGAAAAACCACTTACCCTGATTATTTTCGTAGCCCACACGCAGGGGAATACCACTCATCCAGAGCAATAGTCCCACTGACCACCGACGCTCTAGGGCAATTGCCGCATCATATTCGCGATCGCGGATAATCCCCAATAGGTTACCAAAATCTGCCAGACCATTGCGGTCTTTATAGTCAAAGGGTAATACTTCCTGGACTGAACCGGAAACTCGATAGGCTCCCTTGGCGCGGGGTTCGACAATGACATCGATTTCGGCGTCGGGGTAATTGGCTTTTAGGTCATCTAACGTCGGAAAGAGCAGCAGTTGATCGCTGATTCCTCCCGGAACAAGGGCTAATAGTCTCATCTGAATATAATTTAGAGCTTGTATATCAGCTCAATTTTAATGGACTGGTCGTTCCTAATTTCACGAAATTTTCCAGAAATTAGTTTGTCCGGATCACCGTGACAGGGTGAACTCCTACACCCCTGCTCCCATTGCTATTTAGCTGATGGAATTACTGTACGCATGATATTATACCTAGTGGTTTCCTAGGATGAACCAGTAGTAGCATATTAGATTAGATTCGGTCGCGATTAGAGATTTGGCATCATAAGGCGGAAGCTTGTGCATTTATTAATTCCAGCAGCGGGAATGGGACGACGGATGGGGAGCGATCGCAACAAGCTATTGCTTACCTTACTGGGTAAACCCTTATTAGCATGGACGTTACTGGCGGCGGAAGCGGCGACGGAAATTACCCAAATTGGCATTATCGGACAGCCAGGGGATCAGACCGATATTCAGGCAATTCTGGCGGATCTCGCCCTGACGAAAGCAGTACAACTGATTCCTGGGGGCGCAACTCGCCAAGAATCCGTATATAACGGCTTGCAGGCTTTACCCTCAACGGCGGAACGGGTACTGATTCACGATGGTGCGAGATGTTTAGCCACACCTCAATTATTTGATCGCTGTGCGGAACACCTCAGAGATTGTTCGGGTTTGATTGCCGCTATCCCGGTTAAGGATACGATTAAAGTGGTCGATGAGTCGGATATTATCCAAGATACACCCGACAGGCGACGGTTATGGGCAGCCCAGACGCCCCAAGGATTCGAGGTATCGCTTCTGAAGCAATGTCATCACCAAGGACGGAAATTACATTGGGACGTTACCGATGATGCGGCATTATTTGAGCGCTGTGGGCTACCTGTACAGATTGTGGCAGGGGAAGAGACTAATCTCAAGATAACCACACCCATGGATTTAGCGATCGCGGAGTTTATTCTGCGTCAGCGACTTGCAGCCAGCCATCAGTCATAAGGATCGTCATTTATCATTTGTTAT
>CAKZMA010000888.1 GCA_937127375.1 uncultured Coleofasciculus sp.
CGTCATTTGTCATTCGTTAGGAGACAAGGAAGGCGGGGCGGGTTTAGTCGCATTTGGGTGAGGGAAGCAACGATAGTGGTGAAACCCGCCCCTACACACTTTCCTAATGCCTCAGGCTAGATTGGAGTGGCAATGGCGATGATAGGGTGCATCAGATGGAATTGATAGAACCAGGAACAGGGTTGATCGTATCCGCTGAGGCGGACAGGGTATCGGGATACTCAGAGGGACTAGGATTCAATCCAATTGAGGGAGTCAATGGGAGACCAAACCGCGATCGCAGTCTTGTCGGTGAGGCGTATATCCCAGAGTTACAGCCACTTCCAGATAATCCGGTGATTGACGTAGAAGCGGCAGTTCCGTTACTAGAACACCGCTTATCTAGCGTAGACTCTCCAGAAACATTAAACCCTGAATCAGAGAAGGTGACAGGGCGAGATCTCCTTACCGGATTGGATGTTGGAAACGCCCACAACAGTACTTTAGTATTCGTAGACGCCGGGATAGCAGACGCTGAAACCTTAGTGGCTGGGGTTGTCCCTGGGGCTGAAGTAGTCATGCTGACACCGGATCAGGATGGGGTGAGCCAAATTACTCAGGTATTGGCAGAACGTCAAGGACTATCCAGTGTTCAGATTATCTCCCATGGCACGTCGGCTGGGTTGCAATTAGGCGCAGGAGAATTGAGTCTGGATACACTGAATACTTATACCAGTCAGTTGCAAACTTGGGCAGGGGCATTAACATCAGAGGCTGATATTCTGTTCTATGGCTGTAATCTGGCAGCAACCGCGTCAGGACAGCAGTTCATCGAACAGGTGAGTCAGTTGACAGGGGCAGATGTCGCCGCTTCTAGCGATCGCACGGGAAGTGCAGCTTTGGGCGGGGATTGGGAGTTGGAAGTATCTCAGGGAACCATTGAATCTGATATAGCGTTGCAGATGTGGGCGCAGTCGGCGTATCAGGCAGTACTGGATGCGGTGGATAATAATCTAACGGTCAATAGTGCCAGTTTTTTGGGGGGAAATGGGGATGACAGTGGCAATGCGGTGGAAATTGCCCCAGACAGAACCATTGTGATTGGCGGGAATTTTGATCTAACACCGACTCAGAGTTTAGCAGATGGACAGGGGACAGTCATCCGTTTGGATTCTACGGGACAAACGAGACTCTCAGTAACTCAGGTGGGTGCTGATGTGGATGACTTGGATCTCAATCGCAACAATGGCAACATCACCGTTGTCGGTGACTTTGGCGTTAAAACCCTCAATAGTGACGCCAGTCAGGTTCTCTGGAGTGCTAATCCCGGTAGCGCCCAACGAGTCGCGGTGGCGGGGCAGGGTCAAGTTGCTGTCCTCGCAGATAAACAGGTGACAGTTTATAATCCACAGGGGACTGCCATCGGTAACTTTACTGTCCCAGGAACCCAGATTGCAGATGTGGCGATTGACAGTAATACCTCATCGGTATTTGTCACCGGATATCGACAGGTAAGTACCAATTTACAGCTTCCCTTACTCCGCAGCTATAGTTACACGGGTGAGATTAACTGGGAAAATTATAATTTTTCGGCTAATGAAGCCGCCGGAGAGAATTTAGGCGCAGATACTCGTGGGTTACGGGTAGCGATTGGACAAGATAATCAGCTTTACTTTGCAGGTAGTTTGGACGGCGGGAATAGTGTTTTTCAACGCGATCCCGAAACTATCACCCAATCGGCTGGTAATGTGAATATCGACAACTACACAAACACATCGAACAGTGGTGGCGGAAAATTTGCCTATTTTGCCCGCTTGAATCCGGCGACAGGAACTTTGAATCAGGGTCAGATTTTCCTCACCCGCCTTTCCAGTGGTAAAGGAAATTCCTTTGCGGTTAATGCAATTACGGCGGATGCCAATGGTAGAGTTTATATTGGGGGTCAAGCCGGTGCTTCTTTACCCGATCGCTCTGAGTTGCAAATTAATGGAATGTCTGTCGGACCCTACAGTGGCTTTGAGGGGGCAGTGATTGCGGTAAGTGAGGATTTCCAACAACGGGAACTGGTGGGACTTTGGTCGGGAGGTAGTCCATCGGGTTCTGAGGTGAATGGGGTGGCGGTGTTTGGAGATATCCGGGCGATGGTGTCCACAAATTCCGGTACAAATATGATTACGGTTAATCCGCTTCAGGGTACTTCGGGTGGTAATCAGGATGCCTTTTTCTCAGTTTGGCAAAGTCCAGCCACTCCGATTGGTAATCCACCCACAGAGATTAATTTAACGAATACAACCATTGCTAAAAATACGTTACAGGAGAAGGTTGTGGGTGAGCTGACGACGCTTGACCCAGATAAAGATGATCGCCATACTTACACGTTAATTGATGATGCCGGAGGACGGTTTGCGATCGCGGATAATAAATTGCTCGTTGCTGATGGTGTTAAATTTGACTTTGAGACCAATCAGAGTTATCAGATTACTGTCCGCAGTACCGATGCCGATGGCTTCTCTTTTGAAGAGGGCTTTGAGATTGCGATCGCGGCTGTTGATGATACCCCGACGCCTACACCAACACCTACTCTACCCGTTGGTTTAGTGGATTTGGCACAAATCGGTTCAACTCAGGGCGTTTTTCAAGTGGGTGGAACTCCCGGAGAGGCGGTGCGCTTACAGTTCGACTGGACGTTCCGAGAAGCCCAGTTTAAAAATGAAGTCGGTGTTTTACGAGTAGATGATGCCATGGGGACAGTGAATGGCGTGCGCCCCGGTGATCCAGGATATGCCCAGCAAGCCTTAACTCGTGCTGAGAGCCAGGTATTATTTGCCCGGGGGGAGAATGTAGGTAAGGGTGTGGATTTGAGCATCCAGGCGGGAGAGTATTGGGTGTTTTATTTAATTCAGGATAGTACCACAGCAGACTGGCTAGCCGAGAATCCCGAAAATCGTCTGGATGGGGAAACCATTGCCTTTTTCTCCGTCACGGCGGCAAATCCTGATCAGTTTAACCACGTTCAACGTACCGAGTTGGGGGATGGTATGGTGCAACTGGCTTGGGAAGATCTCACGGGTGGCGGCGATCAAGATTTTAATGATGTTATCTTCAACGTGAGTAACGCTGATTGGACTGTGCCAGGGGAGTTGGGTGAGATGAGACCCCTGATTTTCAACTGGATGGCACAAGATAGCGTGATCAGTCATGAACTGGGTTTATTTTTGTTTGATCAGCCCAATGGACAAATCGGTAATTTATTCCCTGGTGATCCGGGTTATGCTGTAGCTGCCCTGTCTCAGCCGAATCGCCAGGTTATCGTTGCACCGGGAGAGACAGGGAATGGGCAACGGACACTGAATGTGAAGAGCGATCGCGTTTTAGGATGGTATTTGATCCAAAACGGCACAACGGAACAGTTTTTACGGGAAAACCCCGACAATTTACTGGGGAATTCGCCCTTAGCCTTTTTCTCAATCATTGCTGCGAACCCTAATGGGATCGATAACTTCTGGCGACTGTCCCCGAATGAATTTGCCTGGGAAGACCTGACAAATGATAGTGATATCGACTTTAATGATGTAATGATAGGCATTCAGTTTGGCTAATTTTCTCTCTCATCGTTTCTACCCATAAAGCACCATGAAAGCGACCTCTCTCACACCCCTGCAACGATTAAAAATCCCCCCCTACTGGCTACTTGCGATCGCGGCTGGCTTAGTTGCCATCTATATGACACTCAGTTGGAAAGCCGGAGATGAAGCCCAACTTGGCATGAGTGTCTTGTTTTGGCTAGCGGTTGGTTCCCTACTTTGGGGCAAACGCCATGAGTTAAACCTGGACAGTGAAGTCCTCCCTAGCATTGTTGGGGCGCTAGTCATTGGTTTTGTCCTCTGGTACAGCGCCAGCATCAGTGGGTTGAGGCTAACTAACGAAAATGTGCAAAGGCTGGCACCATTACTGCGCCTGCTGCCGTTTATTTCTGCCGTCGGTGTCGCGTTACTTGCCTCTGGGTTTAAAGGATTCAAACAATACTGGCAAGAAGTAACGATTCTGTTTTTTCTCGGTGGACCGGCGACAATTGCCTCATTTATACCGGATATTTCGCCCATCACGGCTATATTTTCGGCGTTCATGCTGCACTATATGGGCTTTCAGGTCTATCTGTACGATAAGGTCTTTATTAACCTACCTGATGGTGGCGTTAAGGTGTATCATGGCTGTTCCGGCATGGAAGCGATGACGTATGTGTTGGGACTATCGGTGATTTGTCTGATTATGTTTCCCATTGCTCGCCGTAAGCAGTATTTCGTACCACTCATAGCGTTGGTTGTCGGATTTGTCGTCAATAGCTTCCGGGTGGCATTGATGGCGGTGCTGGCAAATGCCCAAAATATGGAAGCCTTTAAATACTGGCATGAAGGCGAAGGATCTCTAGTCTTCGGCATGATTTCCGTGATGGTTTTCGGCGTGTTTTACTGGTTGCTGCTGCGGCTGGAGGACACGAGTTCTCCGGAGACTGAGGAGGCATAATGTCCTGGAAACAGGTGCGGATTTTTGTGTTAGCGCTGATTTTTGGTGCCGTTCTCGTGGTGTTGCTGAAAGTCATTCTGGTAACTCTGGCTGAGAAAGGGCAAGGAAAGTCAGCGACTAGGGTTTCCCAGGTTGAGTCGTTGGCATTGC